>CBDTYO010000017.1:0-20105 GCA_965364615.1 uncultured Bacteroidia bacterium | reverse complement strand
TCCCCCTCTCTATCCCCAAATCGTTTTTCAGCAGGGAAGCCAGCCACGTGGAAGGTTTCGCCAAGGAGTGTGCGGTGGTTACCCACTACCGGCTGAAAGCCGATGAGGAGAACGGGGGGATCATGGTGGACCCAGATGCCAAACTGGAGGAGGAACTGATTGTTCGTCCCACTTCCGAAACCATTATTTGGAACACGTACAGAAACTGGATCCAGTCCTACCGCGACCTGCCCATCCTGATCCCCCAGTGGGCCAATGTGGTGAGGTGGGAGATGCGCACCCGCCTCTTCCTCCGGACCGCCGAATTCCTCTGGCAGGAAGGGCACACAGCCCATGCCACAAAAAAAGAAGCAGAGGAGGAGACCCTGCAGATGGTCAGGGTATATGCCGATTTTTCCGAGAAGTTCCTGGGTATTCCGGTGCTTGTGGGAAGCAAGACAGAATCGGAAAAATTTGCCGGAGCAGTGGAGACCCTCACCATCGAAGCCCTGATGCAGGATGGCAAAGCCCTTCAGGCCGGTACTTCCCACTTCCTGGGACAAAACTTTGCCAAAGCCTTCGATGTCCAATTCACCAACAAAGAGGGCAAACTCGATCACGTCTGGGCCACTTCCTGGGGAATGACCACCCGAATGATCGGTGCCCTGATCATGGCTCACTCCGATAACAACGGCCTGGTATTGCCCCCCAGGGTGGCTCCCATCCAGGTGGTGATTGTACCCATCTACCGGGGCAACGATGAGCTCCCTCCCATCGCAGAGGCTGCCCAAAAGATCAAATCAGAACTGCAGGCCCTGGGCGTCTCTGTGAAATACGATGACCGGGATACACAAAAGCCGGGATGGAAATTCGCTGAATATGAATTGAAAGGTGTCCCTGTGAGGCTTGCCATAGGTCCCCGCGATATAGAAAACGGGACCGTGGAACTGGCCCGCAGAGATACCCTGGAAAAGAAGGTAATGCCCCGGGAGGGAATTGCCCCTTACATTCAGGACCTGCTGGAGGAGATCCAGCAAGCCATCTACCGGAAAGCCCTTGATTTCAGACAGGCCAGTACGCACCATGTGGACAGCTGGGAAGAGTTGGTGGATGTGCTTGACAACAAAGGGGGCTTTGCCCTGGCCCACTGGGACGGCACCAAGGAATCGGAAGACAAGATCAAAGAAACCAAGGCCACCATCCGCTGCCTGCTGCTCGACGCCAAGCCCGAAGAAGGCCAGTGTGTGGTGAGCGGCAAACCCTCCAAACAGCGTGTTGTCATTGCCAAAGCATATTAAGCTCCCTGACAGGTAATCACAACCAATAACCGTTAACTATAAACCACCAACTGCTAAGCGCCAACAATGAGACCACGTGTTGTTTTTCTGAAGCTGTTAACTCCGGTGTTCCTTTTGTTTCAGGGATGCAATGAACCGGAAGGTATATATGATCTCTTTTCAGGATCCATTCCACGGATCGAAATCCCCGTGGGCCAAGGATCCAGATTCACCGATGCACAAACCCTTTTCCTGACCCTCAAAGGAGATGCTGTGGAATTCTCGGGAGAAGTCTATCCCATGAAAATCCTCGCAGAAGATGAAGAAAAGATCAACTATCAGACTGAGCTGGTCTTAAGCAATGATGTCAAAGTCAAAGGACTCACCTTCCTGAGGGCAGAGGAGACCCTGTTGCTGGATCTGGATGGATTGGGTAAAAGCATCAAACTGGAGAAGTTTGCCAGGTTGATGGAGCGAAAAGCCAATGAATTTGCAGAAGTGAACCTCACGGCTGATCTTTCGCATTTATCAGATGGACAAAGGGAGATGCTGAAGCTTTTGTTCCAGGTGGCAGACATCATGGAAGAAATATACTGGTCCCAGGTATTCCCCGATAAGGATGCTGCCATGGCAGCCATGGTGGATGAAAATGTGGCCCGGTTCTTCGAAATCAACTACGGACCCTGGGAACGGCTCAATGGAAACCTTCCCTTCCTGCCGGGATATGGGCCCAAACCTGCCGGATCGGGCTACTACCCTGCCGACATGAGCCGGGAGGAGTTTGAAGCACTGGATGATCCCCGTAAAACCAGCCTCTATACCCTGATCACCCGAAATCAGGAAGGAAATCTCCAGGTGGTACCCTACCATGAAGCCTACCAAGAACAGGTCGGGGAGGCCGCCGGACTTCTCAAACAGGCTTCTGAACTGGCCGAGGACCCGGGATTCAGAAAATACCTTCAACTGAGGGCAGAGGCACTTCTCACCGACGATTATCTGGCATCTGACATGGCCTGGATGGACATGAAGGACAATGACATTGATTTTGTGGCGGGCCCCATTGAGAATTATGAAGATGCACTTTACAATTACAAGGCCGCCCACGAATCATTCATCCTGATCAAGGACAAGGAATGGAGCAAGAAACTGGCTTACATCAATTCTGTGCATACAAAAGCGAGGTGCCCGGAAGCAAGTCAGACCTGGGAGCTTACGATGCCATTTATTATACAGGTGATTGCAATGCCGGAAGCAAAACCATTGCCATCAACCTGCCCAACGATGAGCGGGTGCATGCCAACAAAGGGTCCAGAAAGCTTCAATTGAAGAATTCCATACGGTATAAATTTGAGCAGATCCTCCTTCCCATCAGCAATGTCCTGATCGTGGAAGAGCAGCGTGAGCATGTCACGTTCGATGCTTTCTTTGAGAATACCATGTACCATGAGGTAGCCCATGGGCTGGGTCTCAACCAAACCGTCAATGGCATGGGCACGGTAAGAGAAACCCTCAGGGAACAATACAGTGCCCTGGAAGAAGGCAAAGCCGATATCCTGGCCCTGTTCCTGATCACCCGGATGCATGAAGAAGGGATGCTGGGTGAACGTGACCTGATGGACAATTATGTGACCTTTATGGCCAGCATTTTCAGGAAAGTCCGGTTTGGAGTAGCCAGTTCCCATGGAAAAGCCAACATGGTGAGGTTTTACTATTTCCAGGAAAAAGGGGCCTTCACCAAACATCCGGACGGCACCTACAGCGTCAATTTTGATAAAATGCAGGTGGCCATGAATGAGCTTGCCAGCCTGATCCTCAGCATCCAGGGAGACGGAAACTACGAGCTGGCCAAACAGATTGTGGAGGAGAAGGGTTTCATCCGCGAAGAACTCCTGTCCGATCTGGACCGGCTTGAGGAGCTGAACATACCCGTGGACATTGTTTTCAATCAGGGCCCCGGGGTAGTGGGATTGTGAGTCTGTAACCTTTGGCATGAGCATTTCCACCCTGACCAAAACCTTGCTACTGAAGCTGCACAGACACCGAAAATCTGAGCCAGACGTTTTTATATTTACCCTCCCCAGAACAGGATCAAGCCTGCTGGCGGAGATCCTAAATACAGATCCAAGGGCGAAAACTGCCAGTGAACCTTTTGCCTTACATATTAACAACGTCCGGGTGCTCGGGACATATGTGGATAGAAATTCCTGGGCCGAACGATATGTGGATGTTTCAGAAGCGCATTTTCAACAGCTGATCGGATATCTTGAGGCCCTGTCCGACGGAAAGACCTGGAACAGTTATTACTGGAGCGACTTGTTTGCCTCAACCCACCATCTTAAGAGCAGCAGAACCATCTTTAAAATCCACAGGCTCAGCTACTATTTCGGGGATCTTATGCATCATTTCAAGGATGATTTCGGACTCTATCTCATCAGACATCCCATTGCCCATTCCCATTCACGCATGAGAAAGAACTGGTCCGAATACATTGATTTGTACGCTGGATCGGCAAAGATCAAAAGACATCTTTCGAAGGAGGCCCGGACCAAAATTAAGGAAGTCCATGCCACTGGCAGCCCGCTGGAAAGATTCGTATGCAGCTGGTGCCTGGAGAATTATGTTTTTATTCAGGCGTATCAGAAAGGCACCTTGCCCGAAAATGTGTTTCCCGTGTTCTACGAAGAGCTTGTCCGGGAACCCGAGCCTGTCCTGAAGGATCTGTGCCGCAAAATACGCATGGAATATAAGGAGACCATGTTATCGGTGATGGATCAACCTTCCAGGGGCATAGTCCATAGTACCCGGGAAACAGCATCCCAGGTCCATGCCGGGAACAAGGAATACCTGGTCGATCGTTGGAAAAAAGACCTGGATGGTCCCACCCTGGAAAAAACCAGGGAGATACTCACCAGCTTTGGCATTACCCTCTACCTGGATAGTTTCTGAGGCCGCTCAGGCAGCATTTTTTCGTATCTTGTTTAGATGTTGCACCGCTTTACGGAATACCTGGAAAAGCAGACGCTTTGTGCCCATGGGGATAGAGTCCTGCTGGCAGTAAGTGGAGGAATCGATTCTGTGGTCATGGCCCATATGTTTCATGCGGCTGGCTACGATTGTGCGATGGCCCATGGCAATTTTCAACTTCGGGGAGAAGAATCAGAGGGGGATGAAGCCTTTGTCAGGGAGCTGGCCAACTCCCTTGAAATGCCTGTTTACGTGAAGCGCTTTGAGGTGGACAAGGTGGCAGAGGAAAAAGGGATTTCCATTCAGATGGCCGCCCGTGAGCTGCGATATGACTGGTTCAGGATCCTGCTCAAGGAAGAATCCCTGGATCTGATAGCCACCGCGCACAACAAGAATGACTCGGTGGAAACCTTCTTCCTCAACCTGTCCCGGGGTTCCGGGATCAGGGGACTGAAAGGCATTGCCCCCAGGCGTGGGCACATCATCAGGCCAATGCTTTTTGCCACCCGGCTAGAGATCGATTCATACAGGCAGGAACGGGGAATCATGTACCGTGAGGATACCAGCAATTTTGAAACCAAGTACCTGAGAAATAAGATCAGGCACGATGTGATACCGGTGATGGAACAGCTCAATCCCGGGTTTATTGAATCCATGTGCCGGAGCATGAACCAACTGGGTGAAATGTACCTGATCTATGAGGACACCCTTGATCAGAAACGCTCGGCCTTGTTGAAAGAGCATAACGGCCGCATCACCATAGATCTGAAGGAACTTGCCGGACTTCGCCCCATGAAAACCTGGCTTTATGAGCTCTTTTCACCCTTTGGATTTTCCCGCTCCCAGTGTGAGGGCATCGAGAAGATCATGGCGGCCGAACCCGGCCGCCGTTCCATTTCACCCTCCCACCAATTGTACAAGGACCGCGATCAGTTGATTCTGGTTCCCTCGCCCCGGGATTCTTTCGACCGTTACTACCTGGATGGTCCGGAAAAAAACTCCTATCTCCCCTTCTCCATGGATGTGGAAGTACTGGACCGGGAAGAGCTCGGAGATATCCCCAGGGATCCCCGCATCGCCTGTCTGGACCTGGAATTGGTTCAGTTCCCGCTGACCATCAGGCGCTGGATGTATGGCGATTACTTCTATCCCCTGGGCATGGATCAGATCAAAAAACTGAGCGATTATTTTGTGGACAACAAGATCCCGGTTCCGGAGAAAGAAAGGACCTGGATCATGGCCTCGGGAAAAAGGATCGTGTGGATCATGGGGCAACGGATCGATCACCGTTTCCGCATCACGGACCTTACCCAGAGGGTATTATTGCTCAGGCTCCATTCCGATCCTGCTACGTAGCCTCGCAAAAAATTCCTTCAGCTTTTCCTTGTCCCGGTTTCGAATCATTTCCTGCAGGGCCACCATCTGCTCACTGATCCTCTCCACCTGTTTCAGGCTATGGGGGCTCAAAAGGATTTCGGATAGCAGGTAATCGTCCTCGGAAAGCAGTCCTTGAGCAATGCTGTAGTGCTTTTTGAAGGTGGTTCCGGGCGCTTCCTGTTCCTTCATACAGGCCGCAAAAACCATGGTAGAGGAAAAGGGAATGGAAAGGGAATAAGCGATGGTCTTATCATGCTCCTGGAAGGAGTATTCATGGATCCTGATATTCAGGCTGCCATAGAATTCCCTGAAGAAAGCCTTCCCTTCCTCATCCGATTCGGTAATGATGATGGCGTTCTCATCAGCCAGTTCTTTTACATTCCCGAAGGTGGGCCCGAACATGGGGTGGGTGGACACAAAGCGTCTTCCCTGTTTCTGATAATAATCGGCCAGTCCGCTCTTGACCGAGGTAATATCGGAAATGATGCACTGCTCCGGGAGGTAAGGCAAGATCTCGTCAAACAAGGGCAGGGTCTGGTCGAGACTCACTGCATTGATCAGCAGATCAGGAGTAAAATCCATGATCTCTTCATAGTAGAGGAACCTCCTTGAATTGAAGAAATACTTCAACTTGCTTCGGTCCACATCATAGACTCCTACTTCATAATCGAGGCAGAGCGACTCCACCAGCCATGAGCCCATGTTTCCGGCTCCTACAATTGCAATACGCATCTTTGCTTAATCAGTTTTATCATGAATAATTCTTCCCACCTGCTGCGCCTGAAGCATAAAATCGGCCATCACAATGGCAGCAGCTGCCTCCACCACCACAGGTACCCGAAGGGCGATGCAGGTATCATGCCTTCCTTCAATGCTGAGCTCCTCCATCTTCCCGGTCTGCATGTTCATGGTGCGCTGGGTCTGATGGGTACTGGAGGTGGGCTTTACCGCCACCCTGAAAATGATCTCATTACCATTGGAGATGCCCCCGTTGATGCCCCCGGCATGATTGGTTTCAGTGCCTCCCCTGGCATCCACAATGTTATCGTTGTGCTCGCTGCCCCTCATTCTGGCAGCCCTGAATCCGGAGCCAAACTCAATGCCCTTGATGGCAGGGATGGAGAACACCATGTGGCTCATTACCGCCTCCAGGGAATCGAAAAAAGGTTCTCCCAGTCCCACGGGCACTTCCGTGATCCTGCATTCAATGATGCCTCCAATGGAGTCCTGATCAGCCACGGCCTGATCCAGGGCCTTTTCAATGTCGTTGCTTCCTCCCACCTCCAGAATGGAAGCCTGTACTTTCGCAGGGGCCATGATCTTACGTGCCACCACCCCTGCAGCCACCAGACCCAGGGTCAGGCGACCCGAAAAATGCCCGCCACCGCGGTAATCCTGAAACCCCCCGTATTTCTGCTGGGCGGTAAAATCTGCATGTCCGGGTCTGGGAATGTCTTTCAGGCGGCTGTAATCGCGCGAGCGGGTGTTGGTATTGTCAAACTGGATCATGATGGGGGCACCGGTACTGTGCTCCTGAAAAACACCGCTCATGATGCGGGGAACATCCGGCTCTTTCCTGGGGGTCGTCCCTTTGGCCCCGCTTTTGCGCCTGTCAAGTTCTTCCTGAAAGTCTGAGATATGCAGAGGTATTCCGGCCGGACAGCCATCTATGACGATGCCCACCGACGCGCCATGTGATTCTCCGTAAATACTGACCCTGAATAGTTTCCCAAATGAGTTCATGGCTGATCAATCATTTTGTAGATTTCGTTCATCTTTTTGATGCTCAATTGACCCGGGGCGGTCTCCTTCCCCTCCTCCAGGGAGGCAAAGGTAAATGCTCCTCCCAGGTAGGGACCCATCACCCGGAGAATTCTGCCCAGGGGCCCCATTCCCAGGATCACCTTTTCCCCGGGCAGGTTGAAAAGGGCCAGCAGGTTCAGGATATCGTCGCGCCCGTTGATTTTTGTAGCCACTTTTGCAAGGTCAGCACCCCGCTCATAGCAGGCTACCATGACCGACTCCAGATCCTCCTGCCCAGGGGTTCTTTCAAAATTGTGATAGGATACAATCAGCCTGGCCCGGTGTGATTCAACTGTTTGCCTGATATCACTCAGAAAGTGCTCCCCGGACTCCATTTCCACATCCACAAAGGCAGCGCCCAGTTCCAAAGCCTCTTTCAGTAAAGCGGCTCTTTCCTCATCGGGATGGATTCCCGGTCTGCACGTAACCACCACAGGGATCGAATCGGGAATGGAGGCAAACAATGCGTCAGGTTTCTCCCCGATCAGATCCAGCCTGAGTTCCAGCATACCGGCCCCCGAGCTGACAGCCTTTTCAAGATGGCTCTTATGAGATACGCTCACACAGATCATGGACCATGGTTTTTAATTCGGTCAGCCTGAAGGGTTTTACCACTGTCTTTCCCAGACCGTCGAGCAAGACAAAATGCACCTCTTCCCCACTCTTCTTCTTATCCTTGCGGACATTCAGGAACAACTCTTCCGGGTCCAGTTTCATATCCACCGGAAGTCCGGCCGAAGCAACCAGCGCTTCCAAACGTTGGACTTCAGCAGAAGTGACCAGTTTCAGCTTGCCTGAAAGCCGGGCTGCCAGGATCATCCCCATGCCCACTGCCTCACCATGCAGGACCTTTTGATGACGCTCGATGGCGTGCCCCAGGGTGTGTCCGAAGTTTAATATCCGCCTGAGATCCGATTCTCTTTCGTCTTTCTCCACCACTGCCACCTTGATGGCCGCCGAATGGGACACTACCTGTTCAAGCACCTCAGGATCCTGTTTTATCAGGGATTCCATATGCTCTTCCAGGTAGTCCAGCAAACCCTTGTCCCAAATGGCCCCGTATTTAATGACCTCCGCAATGCCTGAAATATATTCTTTCTGCACCAAAGTGCCCAGCAGGGAGAGGTCACACCATACAAAGGAAGGTTGACGAAAATCTCCCACCATGTTCTTGTAGCCATCCAGGTTAACCCCGTTCTTGCCCCCGATGCTGGCATCCACCTGACCCAGCAGGGTGGTACTGATAAATCCAAAGGGAACTCCCCTCAAATAGGTGGAGGCCACGAAACCAGCCACATCGGTGGCCAGACCGCCCCCCACCCCCACCAGCATGGTGGAACGATCTGCTTCCATGTTCACCAGTTCCCGGTAGATTTTCTCAACGGTCCGGAGGTTCTTATGGGCTTCGCCCGAGGGAATGGAAATGGTCCTGTAGGGTTCGAAAATGCGGTGATGATGAGAAAGCACCTGCTCATCCACCAACAGGATGAGTTCCCTGTCGAGGGATGTTAATTTTTTACTCAGGCCTTCACCTACTATGATTTCAGAGCGCCCGGCAGGTGTGTTCAGGTTCATCTTCCGCATCGCTTCTACTCTTTGTTCATGACGCTGGTCTGATGGTTGATCGATTCCTGGTGGATAGACCGGAACAATTTAATGATAAACTCTTCACTAAGCCCCTTTCTGTTACCCAATTGCAACCTGGTTTTCAACATATCGTCCCAGCGCTTGGTTTGCAGTATGGTGATGTTGTTTTCTTTCTTGTAAGCCCCGATCTTTTCCGAAACCTGCATCCTGTCCTCAAGCAGGTTGATGATGCGGTCGTCCAGCTTATCGATCTGGTCGCGCAACTCTGCCAGTGTCAGCATAAGATCTTCCTTGATTTCAGGATCCCTGAGAATCAGACGGTCGATGATCTGTTTCAGTCCGTCTGGGGTCACCTGCTGCTTGGCATCACTCAGTGCCTTGTCCGGATTGCAATGGGTTTCGATGAGCAAACCATCGAAATTCAGGTCCATGGCCTTTTGTGAAATATCATAGAGGAATTCACGGTTTCCGCAGATGTGACTGGGATCGGTGATGATGGGCATTTCAGGGATGCGCCTCCGGAGTTCAATGGGTACCTGCCACTGCGGGACATTGCGGTACAGTGTCTTGTCATAACTGGAAAAACCCCTGTGTATGGCAGCCATCTGCCTGATCCCCGAGTTGTTGATTCGTTCGATGGCCCCGATCCACAGATCCACATCGGGATTTACCGGATTCTTCACCATGACAGGAATATTCACCCCTCGAAGACTGTCTGCTATATCCTGCACGGCAAAAGGATTGGCTGAGGTCCGGGCCCCGATCCACAAAATATCCACCCCGTATTTCAGGGCCTCATATACATGTTTTACGTTGGCCACTTCGGTGGCTACCATCATGCCGGTCTCCTTTTTGACGGTCTGAAGCCATTTTAGCCCTATGGAGCCCACTCCTTCGAAGGCGTTTGGCCTGGTCCGGGGTTTCCATATCCCGGCGCGAAATATCTTGATACCCATCTCGGACAGGGGAATGGCTGTTTTCAACACCTGTTCCTCGGTCTCCGCGCTGCACGGTCCGGCCATAATCACCGGCTTGGTGAAAATATCACCATCCAGGGATATGGGTTCCAGCTCTACATCTACTACCATAACACAAATTTATTCAATTACTGATTTCCCTTTTCTATATTCTCCCAGGATCCCCAGGGAAGGGGTAAAAGGGCCTATGGCCTCCAGGGATTTTTTATACATATCATAATCATTGATTTCCACGTCCACGAAAAACATGTATTCCCAATCCTTTCCCGGAATGGGTATGGATTGGATTTTGGCCAGGTTTATCTCGTAGTAAGACAGTATGGAAAGGATCTTCGATAGCGAACCGAATTTGTGCGCCACCGTGAAGAAGATGGAAGCCTTGCTGATCTCCTCCGGCGGAATGACAATCCCATTTTCTGCCAGGATCAGGAAACGGGTATAATTCATCTTGTTGGTTTCGATGCTTTCGGCAATGATTTCCAGCCCATATTGCTCAGCGGCCATTCTGCTGGCTATGGCCCCAATGTCCCTGGCTCCCTTCTCAGCAATTTCACCGGCGCTAAGGGCCGTGTCGATGCTTTCGATCAGTTTGATGCCGGTATGCTTGTCAAAGAATTCCTGGCATTGAAGAATGGCCATGGGATGGGAATACACTTCTTTCAGCTCTTCCATTCTGACCCCCGGAAGGGCCACCAGATTCTGCTTGATCCGCAAATAGATTTCTCCATGAACGTGCATGTTGGAGTTGATAATCAGGTTGTAGTTGGGGATGATGCTTCCGGCCAGCGAGTTCTCAATGGCCATGATGCCAAAATCGCACTGCCTGTCTTTGAGGGTAAATACCATATCCCTGAAAGTGTTCCTGGGAAGAATTTCAATATGCTCATTTTCAAAGTAATGATGGGCAGCAATTTCATGAAAAGCTCCATATCCTCCCTGTATCGCTATCTTTTTAGTCATCTCCTTAAACAAAAAAACCCGACCATATAGCCGGGTACCGAATACTAAGTTTACGCCCGACCAGCTATCTGCAGGTAAAAAAATAGAAATAATATACCCAGTTGCGGCTGGCCATGATGCGTATAATTTGGGTGTAAACCTAAACAATTATTAGCAAAATAGCAAGCGACCTAACAAACTGAAAGCTGCCATAGGGTCAAACATAAACTTTTATTAATATTGCCCCATGAAGCTTAAGGAGCGATATGAGAAGGTGATTGAGCATTTTGCCAGGACCATGCCGGTGGCCGAAACAGAGCTGGAGTATTCCGATCCGTATGAACTCATTGTGGCAGTGATACTGTCCGCCCAATGCACCGATAAACGGGTAAATATGATCACACCCCGGTTTTTTGAGGTTTTCCCCACCGCTGCCTCCCTGGCTGCTGCCGAACAGGATCAGGTTTTTGAACTGATAAAAAGTTGCTCCTACCCCAACAACAAGGCCAAACACCTGCTGGGCATGGCCCGGACCCTGGAAGAGCTGTTCCACGGACGGGTACCCGACAGCATGGAGGAGCTCCGGAAACTGCCTGGGGTGGGACGAAAAACGGCCAATGTCATACTTTCTGTAGCCTTTCAGAAACCAGCCATGGCAGTGGATACCCATGTATTCAGGGTAGCCGCACGCATCGGCTTGACCAGGGGAGCCAAGAATCCTTACGAAACCGAGATGCAATTGATCAAGCACATCCCGGAGGAGAAGATTCACCTGGCACATCACTGGCTGATCCTCCATGGTCGCTATGTCTGCACGGCCAGAAATCCCAAATGCCATGAATGCGGGATTTCCCCCTTCTGTCATTTTGTTAATAACAAGAAGAAACCCTGAGCGAACAATTTTCGTACATTTAGACAATCTGATCGCCACAGGTATGCGATCGGGAGGATGACTTTTTGGTGTCTGGGGACACAAAGGGGAAACCAGTGATTTCCCGGCTGAAAAGAGTCCTGAATCCCTTGTAAACAGGGAGTCTCAAGGGATTTTCAGGCTTTTTGAAATTAAAAAAAAAGTGTTATTTTTACTACATAAGAAAGCTTCTGAGAAACAAAACATGCCTGTCAATTGTGCAGAATTTTGCCTACAGATCCATTTAACCCAGTGAATAAACCACCAACCTATGAACCGAAAAGTATTATTACCGGGTAGATTCTTCCTTATTTTTTTCGTCATGCTCGGTTTCATGATTGTCGGATGCAACCGAGGCCCCAAGACTTCAGATTCCGGGGATTTTGAAGCATCTGGGACCATTGATGCAGAAACACAGGAACAGCTGAATACTGCGAAGAGGATTTTTTATTCCCTTCCCTCGCCCCTCGAAACAGCCATGCTTATAAAAAATGCAGGGGCAGATTACAACGAGGCGCTGATGAATCCCACTGCCAATACTGCCAAGTACATCACTTCGAAAAGCAAGGCGCTTAACCTGGGAATATACTCCACCGATCTGAGCTATGCCAGCTTGTTTGACCAAAACCAGGCTACCCTGAACTACATTGAAGCGGCCAAGGCGATGGCCGACGGACTGAATATCCTGGATGCCATCGATGAAGCCACTGTCACCCGCCTGGAGGAGCAAATCAACAACCGGGATGCCATCATCGATATCATTTCGGAAACCCTGATGAATTCAAGTTCTTTCCTGAAAGAAAATGACATGGAAGGTACAGCCTCTGTGATCCTTGTGGGAGGCTGGGTAGAAGGGCTTTACATTGCCACCAACCTGGTGGATGAAAACAACCTCGAAGGCAGCAAGCTGGTGGAAAGGATTGTAGATCAAAAACTTTCACTTGACATCATGGTCAGTTTGCTGGAATCATCCCCCGAAGACGCGGATGCCCAGGCCGTGCTGGAAGACGTAAAAGCCCTGAAGCTTATTTTCGATAAGATCACCATTGATCAGGGTGAGGTGACCGCTGTGGAAGACCCGGCAACCAATGTGACCACCCTCAAATCAGAATCCTCTGTTGAGTTCACCCCTGAGGTATTCATGGAACTGAAAGACAAAGTAATAGAAATAAGAACTAGCTACATATCCTAACACAATATACCATGACTAAGAAAGGCATACTCTTTATATCAGTGCTTGCTTGCATGCTGGCTTTGCCCATGGCATTGAATGCTCAATGCAAACAATTTGCCAAAAACACCTGCAAAGCTGGCCTGGAGCCATACCAGCATGATGGCAACTATCATGCTGCATTGTTGATCGAAGGAGAGGAAGCAGAGCTCTATAAGACCTTCTATTCGGAAAGAGACTACAGGATCGGGGTATGTGGTGCCAATAACCTCAGCAGCATCGAATTCAAGGTGGTGGATACCCGAAATGGCAAAGTGCTGTATGACAACAGCCTGAATGAATTTGACTGGAAGTGGGATTTCAATCTTGAATCAAGCCAGCAACTGAAAATTGTGGTAAAAGTACCGGTACCTGATGCCAGCCTGGAAGAGCCGGAAGAGGGCTGCGTGGCCATCATGTTTGGTTCCAAAGACGATTGAATCAGCGGCACTATTAAGATCGAAGATATTTTATTCAAAATGGGCTGATGGCTAATGCTGTCAGCCCTTTTTTAATTATATTCGCTTCCATGCAAACCGGCTTCACTCCCGTGAACCACCCAACAATAAACGAACAACCAACAATTAACCATTGACCTCCAACCAATTGCCATTAACCATTAACTGCTAACTATTAACTACTTTCTTCTAATCCCTTTCTATTCTATGGAACCCTCAAAGAATGATTACCACATCAGTTTCTTCAGGCCCACCACCGACAGCGCCAGAAGAAACAGGAACATGGTTGTACAGCTTGTATTGATCTGGGCTGTGGCCATATTCGGATTTCAGATCACACTGAAAATCATCGAAAAACCAGTCCCCGAACCTGCCTTAGGCCAGTTTAAATCGGGCTGGACGGCCCTGGAGTCGGGGAACGCCACCGTGACCGAAATGCGGGAAACCGGACAGGCTGTGCTCTCGGTACTGGGAAAAGTGGCCATTCAGCCGGATCACCGTCTTGTCCTGGACAATGCCCTGAGCCATCTGGCTTATCAGTTATCCGGTGATAAGGAGGCCCTGATGGCTTCAGTATCCGAATTTGAAGCCATTGCAGCAGGTATTACCGATATCCGTGATGATGCCTACATAGAAAAAAAGAATGAACTCATCCCTCAGCTCGCTGGCCTGTTTCAACTGGACGACCAGGATGTAAGGGCAAAAATCGCGCCCCTTGAACTGAAATCCTCTTTGATGGAATCTTTTAACGAATCCGGCAGGGAACAGATGGTGGAAATCATGGAGCTCTACCTGATCCACAACAGGTCCGTTCTTACGGACACCAAATTCCTGGGTTTCCCCTTCCACTACTTCTATACCGCAGTATTCCTTCTGATACTCTTTGTGGGAATATGCTGGCTGTACTGCGTCAGAACCGACCTTTTCAATAAAAAGTACGGTATAGAAGATTAATCACCCCTCCCATCGTTAAAAGACAAGAAGATGAAAAAGATATTACTGCCCCTATTACTGATCGCGCTTCCCAATCTGCTCCACGCCGCCACTGCAGCCACCCAGCTGGAAGGTGGTTTTAAGGTGGGACCCGCCATCATTCTGATTACCATCCTGATTCTCTTTGTGCTGGTCGGAATTATTTTCCGGGCCAAGGACACCACGGATTTTTATGCAGCCGGAAGAGGCATATCCAAAGTCGGGTCCGGAATGGCCATTGCCTCAAACTGGATGAGTGCGGCCTCTTTTCTGGGCATGGCAGCGCTGATGTACGGATCGGGCTACCACGGACTGGCGTATGTGGTGGGCTGGACCGGCGGATATGTATTGCTGTTGATCATGATGGCAGGCCAGATCCGTAAATATGGAAAATACACTGCCGCTGATTTTATCGGGGATCGCTACTATTCCAAGGCTCTCCGGGCCGTGGGTGCCATCATTGCCATTCTGATCTCCATATCCTATTGTGTGGGACAGTTCGGCGGAATCGGACTCATGTTTAAATGGGTCCTGGGCATAGATTATGCCATGGCCGTGATCATTGGGGGAGCTGTGGTACTGACCTATACGTTGATCTCCGGAATGCTGGGGGTGACCAAAAACATGCAGATACAGTATGTGATCATCATTGTTTCATTCCTTATTCCCCTGTTCATTCTCACCTACAAGTTTGACTATTTCTGGCTTCTGCCGCAGATAGGATACGGATCGGTGGTTTCGGATGCCATTACGGGATTGCCCATCAATGAAACCAAAGCACTGATGAACTCTCTGGGTCACGATTATGCCGTGGTGCCGGTGCCTGAATTTGCCATGCCCTGGGATCCGTCCACCGGAAAAACCTTCTTCCAGTGGATCGCCATTGCTTTCTCGCTGATGATAGGAACTGCCGGACTTCCCCATGTGATCCAGCGTTTTTATGTGGTTCCAAAAGCCAGAGATGCCCGCTGGTCGGTGGTCTGGGGTCTGTTCTTCATTTGCATCCTCTACTGGAGCGCCCCGGCCTATGCTGCCTTTGGGAAGATCCTCTCGGCCCACCCCGAAGTGGGAACGCTGGCCAAAGATGCCATAGTGGTCTACACGGCCCAGTTGGGCAACATTCATCCCCTCATAGTGGGCTTCCTCGCCGCCGGAGGGGTTTCCTCGGCTTTTTCCACGGTGTCGGGACTTCTTGTGGCCGGATCCTCGGCCTTTGCCCATGACCTCTATGTGAAGGTGATCAATCCGGATGCAAGTCCCAAAAGGCAGCTTCTGTATGCCAGATTGGGAACCATTTTGATGGCCATCATCGTCACCCTGATCGCTTTGAAGAATTTTGCCCTGATCGGTCAACTGGTGGCCGTGGCCTTCTCTCTGGCAGGTTGCACCATCTTTCCCCTCTTCCTGCTGGGCATCTGGTGGAGCGGATCCAATAAGCAGGGAGCCATCGCCGGCCTGATTACCGGGGGGACCGTTTCCGTCGTGGCCATTACCTACTTCATTGCAGGGAAATCCGGGATTACCCTGCCAGCCCACGAGTTTTTCAGCTACTGGCTCGAGGCCTGGTATTTTGCCTGGATCGGAGCCCCGCTGGCCATCGTAGTGCACATCGTTGTGTCCAGGTTCACCAAAGAAACTCCCATTGAGATCAGGAAGTTCCTGATTGAACAGGTTCACAGTTAAGCAGAAGAGAATTGCCGATAAAGCGTTCCATAGGCCGGCTTGTTGGGATCATGCTGATCGTGGTGGTCATGGGCATCATGATCGCCAGAACTTACTATGGACAACAAAACCGATCGGTCGATCCCAGGGTGGTCCCCGCCAGGGAACTCTACGAAGGGTACAATGCATATGCCAGGACGGGCGATTATCATCAGGTTTTTGCCCTCCTGGACAGCATTGGCCGGATTTACCGGGGCATCCCCCACTACAGCCAGTCCTTCGAATTGGGGGTGCTGGAGAATAACCGGGCTGCTGCCCTGCTCACCATAGCCCTCTATGGGGACAGCATTCCCAGGTCCCGCAATCCCATGTACGATGTAGGTTCTGACAGCCTGCTCAGACTGGCTGAACACCATGTACGGGAGGCCATCGGTCTGTATGATCGCTGGAATGCCGAATTTGCAGGTATGGGAAAAGATGAGATCAGGGAAAAGATCCGCGGAGAGTTTATGCAGGGCCTTGATCCGGCGGATCCGGAACAGAATGTGGTGTACCTGGAGGCCCGGATCGATGAGATCCTGGAAGCCCTTCAGGAAAACAAGCGCAGGTTGTCTGTTTGCCACACCAACCTGGGCCTGGTCTGTCGCATGCAGGGAGATTACGAATCGGCTGTGAAGCATTATGAACAAGCCATCGCTCTCTGGGAAAGGAACCTGGACGCAGAAAATAATCTCAACAGGCTGTTGAACAGACCTTTAAAGAAAAGGAACTTCATTCAAAGGATGTTTCCGCCCAGCAAGGAAATATCCCCCCAACTACAAAACCAAATGCAATGAAAAGGTATCTGATCATTTTACTGGCACTGCTTTCCACAGGGATTCTTACTGCCCAGGAAAAAGAAGAATCCCGGTTCGGCATCAAGCTGTCGGGCTTCGTCAAGAACGATTTTTTCTGGGATACCAGGCAGACCGTAGCAGCCAGGGAGGGTCATTTCCTGCTCTGGCCTTCCCCTGTGGAACTGGACAACAATGGCAATGACCTGAACGGAAAATCCAGCTTCAATTTCCTGGCCATACAATCCAGGCTGAGCATCGGACTCACGGGACCGGATGCCTTTGGGGCAAAAACCTCCGGCCTGATCGAAGGGGATTTCTTTGCCCAGGCCAACGACAACATCAATTTGTTCCGGTTGCGCCATGCCCTTGTGAAACTGAACTGGGAACACCTGGAGATCATGGCGGGCCAGTACTGGAATCCCCTTTTTGTGACCAGTTGCTTCCCCGGCACTGTATCGTTCAATACAGGCACTCCGCTGCAATCCTTTGCCAGGAATCCGCAGCTGAGGGCCACCTATAAGACTGGCGGCCTGAGCATTATAGCTGCAGCCCTCTCCCAGCGAGATTACACCACGGTGGGGGCTTCAGGGGCCAGCTCCAGCTACCTGAGAAATTCTGCCATTCCCGACATGCACCTTCAGGTTCATTTCGGGACGGCCAGGGAAAATGGCCCCAATATCCTGGTTGGAGCCGCGGGGGCTTATAAAACCATTGTTCCGCGGCTGACAAACACCCCCCTGCCGGGAATCAGCTATGCGGTCAGTGAAAAGGTCAGTGGTTTGACGGCCATGGCCTTTGCCAAGCTGTCCACAGGGCCCATCACAGCCAAGCTCCAGGTACGCTATGGGGAGAATATCTCAGATCTCCTGGGGATCAGTGGGTATGGCGCCACGGAAATGGTGGATATCACCACGGGCGAAATGAACTATACCCCTTTGAAAAGCATGACCTTCTGGGCCGAGATACATACCAACGGCAATCCCCAGGTGGGTGTTTTTGGCGGACTGACCCAAAACAATGGCAGCAAGGAGGAGGTACTTTCCTCCTCGCTTGTGTACGGCCGTGCCACCACCATCCGTTCCCTTTACCGCATCTCTCCCAGGGTCATTTACAACGTGGGAAAACTCCGACTGGCCATGGAACTGGAATATACCAATGCCGCCTACGGCCGGAACCACGATGCTTTTTACATTCCCAGTGAAACCACCGCTGCCGACAACCTGAGGGTGCTTGCGGCGGTCTATTACTTTTTCTGAGGATTATGCTTTTCCCGGGGCTTTGCCGTTGAGTTTGGGGAGCAAGTAGTACCCTGTGTGAGATCCCTTGGCCGGAATACTTTCCGGGGGACCTTCATAGACCAGGTTCCCCCCCTTATCGCCTCCCTCCGGACCTAGATCAATGATCCAATCGGCATACTTGATCACCTCCAGGTTGTGCTCAATGACAAGCACGGTGTGGCCTTTCCTGAGCAAAGATTCCAACGAGCTCAGTAAGAGTGATATATCGTGCATGTGCAAACCGGTGGTGGGCTCATCAAAGATGAAAAGGATCTTCTCCTCGCTGGATTCCTTGCTCAGGAAATAGGCCAGTTTGATCCGCTGGCTCTCGCCTCCGCTAAGTGTGCTGGAAGATTGCCCCAGTTTCACATAGCCCAGCCCCACCTGTTGAAGCGGCTTGAGTTTCCTGACGATCTTCTTATTGGTGGAACCCTCCGATTCGCTGAAAAATTCCAGGGCCTCATTGATGGTCATTTCCAGAATATCATAGATGCTTTTCTCCCTGTAATGGACCAGCAGGATCTCATCCTTGAACCTTTTGCCCTGACAAGCGTCGCACACCAGCCGCACATCGGCCATGAACTGCATCTCCACCTTGATTTCGCCTTCCCCCTGGCATTCGCTGCACCTTCCCCCGTCGATATTGAAGGAAAAGTGGGATGCCTTGTAGCCGTTGATTTTCGATGCCTGCTGACTTGCATATAGTTTGCGGATTTCGTCAAAGGCTTTCAGGTAGGTGACCGGATTGGACCGGGACGATTTGCCGATGGGATTCTGATCCACGAATTCCACCCGGTCGAGCAGGTGAAGATCTCCGGACAGTTCCAGGTGCTTTCCGGGTTTTTCACCTGCTCCATGCAGTTTTTTGTTCACCGCAGGAAAGAGTATGGAACTGATGAGGCTGGACTTCCCGGATCCGCTTACGCCGGTCACCACGGTAAATACATGCAAGGGGATGCGGACATCGATCCCCGCCAGGTTGTTTTCACGGGCTCCCTTGATTTCCAGGTAATTGTTCCATTTTCGCCGGGTCGTTGGAACCGGGATCCGGTCCAGGCCATTCATGTAACGGGCGGTCAGGCTCTTTTTTTCTTTGAGAAGGTCCTTATGATCCCCCTGGAAGACCACCTCTCCCCCATGCCGTCCGGCCATGGGCCCCATATCGATGACATGATCGGCCGAACGGATGATTTCCTCGTCATGTTCCACCACCAGCACGGTATTTCCAAGCTCTTGCAGCGATCTGAGCACTCCGATCAACTGGTCCGTATCCCTGGAATGCAGTCCGATGCTGGGTTCATCCAGGATGTACAGGGATCCAACCAGGCTGCTGCCCAGAGAAGTGGCCAGGTTGATCCGCTGGCTCTCTCCTCCCGAGAGGGTGGACGACAGGCGGTTCAGCGTCAGATAACCCAGTCCCACATTGCACATGAAATCCAGGCGGCTTCCAATCTCCTTCAGCAGTCGCTCAGCTACCTCTCTCTCTTTTTTGGTTATTTTCAACCTTTCAAAGAAATCTGTGAGTTCAGTCACGGGCATGCTTACCAGCTCAGCCAGGGTTTTCTTTCCCACGGTCACATAGGAGGCCTCTTTTCTCAGGCGGCTCCCCTTGCACTCCGGACAAATGGTCCTTCCGCGGTAGCGGGACAGCATCACCCTGTACTGTATCTTATATTTCTTCTGTTCCAGGTGGTCAAAGAAGCGATGAATTCCCCTGAAGTGCCTGTTCCCGTTCCACAACAGTTCACGCTCAGCATCACTTAGCTGAGCATAGGGGGTATGAATGGGGAAATCAAACTGGTCCGCTTTCATCACCAGTTTTTCTTTCCACTTTTTCATTTTTTCTCCCTTCCAGCATACCACAGCATCCTCATAGA
>CBDTYO010000016.1:0-20368 GCA_965364615.1 uncultured Bacteroidia bacterium | reverse complement strand
ATATGGTCCGCCTTCCCTTTGTATAGGTGGTATCGCCCACAGGAAGTGATAAGAGCTCCAGTTGTTTTCCCAGGGTATCGCGGAGCACCGGCATATCAAAAACCACCTGGTCATCAGCGTCCACGCGCAAGGTGTAGATGATCTGGTCGCCTATCATCAGGGAATCGGTGCTCAGTTCAGATTTTACAGAGATAAGCTGGGCATCCAAGGGAAGCATAGAAACCTCCGTCAGGAGTACAGCTTCTAATATGAGAGATTTCAGGCCAGCCATCTTACCTTTGTTTGAAAAGTCTAATGAGGGGTTTGACATAATCCTCGCCGGTCTGCAGGGACACGCTGTCCACTCCGGCCCTGGAAAAGATCTCTTTCATCATTTCCTGGTGGCTTTCCCATTTCATGGCATAGCTTTGCCTGACGCGTTTCCGGGATGTGTCGATCCATTTTTCGTGTCCGGTTTCTGCATCCATCACCCTCAGGAGGCCCACCGCAGGCAAAAAGGTCTCCCGGATATCATACACATGGAGTGCTGCCACATCGTGTTTGTTATTGGCCACCTGGAGAGAACGGGCATAGCCCTTGTCCCTGAAATCAGAAATCAAAAAGGCGGTACAGCGTTTCTTGATGGCATTGGTCAGGAACCTCAGGCTTTCGGATATATCCGTGCCCCTGCTCTCTGGCCGGAACTCCAGAAGTTCACGTATGATCCTGAGGATGTGTTTGCGCCCTTTCTGGGGAGGGATAAATTTCTCAATGCGGTCACTGAACATGATCACCCCGATCTTATCGTTGTTTTCTATGGCCGAAAACGAAAGTAACGCAGCAATTTCTGTGATCAGGGTGCGCTTCAGCTGGGCCCTGGTGCCAAAATTGCCTGATCCGCTTACATCGATGAGCAACATGACGGTCAGTTCCCGTTCCTCCTCAAAGACTTTCACATAGGGATGGTTAAACCGTGCAGTCACGTTCCAGTCGATGTTGCGGATGTCATCACCGTACTGGTATTCCCTCACCTCGGAGAAGGTCATGCCCCTGCCCTTGAAGGCACTGTGGTATTCACCAGCAAAGATCTGACGGGTGAGACCCCGGGTTTTGATCTCAATTTTCCGGACCTTTTTTAAGAGATCTTTTGTTTCCACTTAATTCTTTCTTGCTTCTCTCACTGTAAAATACCACTCCTGCCTGGTGAGGGTCAGCTGAACGGTATCTTTTTCCAACATATATTCCCAACGAGACTCCCCAGCAGCCTCATAGGCACTGTTTAATTCAGTCATCATCTCGTCAAATTCGCCATAGGCACACACTTGCTTGGAGGTTTTGCAGAGATCCTCCTCGGTGAAATAAAAAATCCAGGTACGCGTTTTGAGCCCGTTCACATACTTTAAATAATTGAATCGCTGCTTCACCACCGAATTGTCCAGCCTGAATCCCTTGTGCTGGTCTTTCATATACACCTTCACTTCCTCCTTGGACATTCCAATCACAGGCTGTCCATGCATCAGGCCGTTCACAACGAACAGCAGCAAAGCGCAAAAAAGGATATGTGTACCCAGGCGACTCATCTTTGGCATCTGGAGGGTTTATGGCACTTCCACATGATTGAGTATTTCCGATACAATGTGTTCGGTGGTGATATTTTCGGCTTCGGCTTCATAGGTCAATCCTATCCTGTGTCGCATTACATCGTGGCAGATGGCCCTGACATCTTCCGGTACCACATATCCCCTGCGCTTTATGAAAGCATAGGCCTTTGCTGCCCTGGCCAGGTTGATGCTGGCTCGGGGCGATCCACCATATTGTATCAGGGGCACAAATTGTGCCAATCCTGCATTGCGGGGATCCCGGGTGGCAAAAACGATGTCGAGGATGTAGTTCTCAATTTTCTCGTCCAGGTACACCTCTTTCACCACCTCACGGGCCTTCATGATGTCGGCCGGATTTAAAATCTGGTTGGGGACCGGGAATTCACTGGCCAGGTTTTCCCTCACAATCATCCGCTCTTCATCCCTGCTGGGATAGTGAACCACCACCTTCAGCATGAACCGGTCGACCTGGGCCTCGGGAAGCGGATAGGTTCCCTCCTGCTCGATGGGGTTCTGGGTGGCCAGCACCAAAAAGGGACGCTCCAGCTTATAGGTCTCCTCCCCGATGGTCACCTGTTTTTCCTGCATGGCCTCCAGAAGGGCGCTTTGCACCTTGGCAGGAGACCGGTTGATCTCATCTGCCAGGATCAGGTTGGCAAAGATGGGTCCCTTCTTGACCACAAACTCCTCTTTTTTCTGGCTGTATATCATGGTTCCCAGCAGGTCGGCAGGCAGAAGATCCGGGGTGAACTGAATACGGCTGAATGCCGCATCGATGGTTTGAGAAAGTGTGCTGATGGCCAGTGTCTTGGCCAATCCGGGCACCCCCTCAAGCAAAATATGGCCATCCGACAACAAGCCTATCAGCAGCCTTTCCACCAGTCCTTTCTGTCCCACGATTACCTTCTGGATCTCCAGGGTGATGAGATCCACAAATTCACTCTCCTTCTTGATCCTTTCGTTGAGCTCTTTAATGTTTACATCCTGACCCATGAGTGGATTCTTTTATGTTAATAATCATTTTGTTAGTCCCTCCCGGGCTAACGGTCAACAAAAATAACCGCGAAAATGAGTTATCGAAACTTTCAGGGGGTTAAAAAATGTTAAGAAATGGGTAAATTGGTCCTCTCATTGAGCGTTTTGTCCAGGTATTTTATCCATATGGCTTACGACGGCACTGCTTATTGCGGATGGCAAATCCAGCCCAATGAGAAGACGGTTCAGCAGGTGATGGAGCATGCACTGACCACCCTCCTGCGTCAGGAGATTTCAGTGACAGGGGCCGGGCGCACCGACACAGGGGTTCACGCCTCCTATTACATGGCCCACTTTGATGTGGAAAATCCCCTGCCCCTTTCCCCTGAACTGGATCCCGCCGGAAAACTCTTTGTGTTCAAATTAAATCGTTTTCTTCCTCCCGATGTGGTGGCGTATAAAATATTTCTGGTGGCCCCCGATATGCATGCCAGGTTTTCTGCCACCTACCGGACCTATCACTACCACATATCCACCATCAAACCCCTGTATAACAGGAATTACTCTCACCATGTATACGGCCAGCTGGACCTGGAAGCCCTGGGGGAATGCTGTGAATTTCTTATTGAAAATGAGGATTTTACCAGCTTTGCCAAATTGCATAGCGATGTCAAAACCAACCTTTGCAAGGTCATGCACGCCACCTGGAAGGAGGTGGTCCAGGGATATCTCTTCGAAATCAAAGCTGACCGCTTTCTCAGGAACATGGTACGCTCCCTCACCGGTACCTTGCTGGATGTGGGACAGGGAAAACTTTCGGTGCAGGAATTCAGGGATATCGTACACGCCAGGGACCGAAGCAAAGCCGGACAATCGGCCCCCGCCAGGGGACTTTTTCTGGTCGACATTGGCTATGAAAGTCTCCCAGGAAAACTTTAGTTCCTGATCATCCTGGCCCGGATGATCTCTTTCCCGTCTCCCTTCCTTTTGGCCACGAAAATCGTCTGCTCCTTGTTCAGATCATGCCCCCTGATCTCAATATGGTCCCCCAGCAGGGCTTCCTGGTTGAAATTGATTTCAAATTCCCGTATTTCCTTTTCCGGATCACTGCGGTTGGTCACCGAGTCGATGCACCATTCAATGTATTTGACATTGTTCACATGGCCGATGATGTCCAGGTCCGAATAGGCCACAGCATGGGATTGCAAAGGGCTTGTTTCCTCAGGCAGCTCAATTTTATCCAGGGGATCCTCAAATACCTGTTCCGGGTGGACGATCAGTTTGAAATGTTCGAGGGCCTCTTTGGGGCGGATCAGGCGGTGGGTTTCAAGGTCCAGGATCAGCCAGGCCGTGGAGGCCACTCCCATTAACTTTCCTGCTTTATCCCTGATTCTGAAATCCCTGAGGGCAAATAACTTATCTACTCCACTGGGCCAGGTCTCCATGAGTATCCTTTCGTCCCATACAGGGTAGTGGTCCATCCGGATGCGCATTCTGGAAAGCACCCAGGTGGTCTGCCTTGCCTTCATGTCCTGGTACCCGAAGCCCAACTGGCTGGCATGGTGGTAGGCCAGCTCCTGAAAAAAATTGGCCATGGACGTCAGCCTGGCTTTTCCCGAGGGATTCAGATCGTAGGATGAGATGGAGAATTCTTTCGAATACAGGTTCATGCTAGGGATTCCAGATTTTCCACGATGCTTCGGCCTGGTAAACAAGCATGTCGTAACCGTTTACAATGTGCGCTCCCCGGGCCTCTCCCAGGGCGAGAAAGCGGGTGAGGGCCGGATTGTACACCAGGTCGAAAAGCAGGTGTTCGGGTGTGATCCTTTGATAAGGTATGTCGGGAGCACCATCTACCTCGGGGTACATCCCCAGGGGGGAGGTGTTTATGATCAGCAGGTTTTCTGCCATCCTCCGCTCGTCTACCTCCAGGTAGGTAATCTTTCCTTCTCCCGGAGAGCGGCTTACCAGGGTATGGGCTATGTCCAGCTGATCCAGCACATGGCATACTGCCTGGGAGGATCCACCCGTGCCCAGCACCAGGGCCGATCTGTGCTGTTTCCGCAAATGCTCCTCCAGGGAACGGCGGAAACCGGCCACATCGGTATTGTCTCCCTTCAAGGTGGTTCCTCCCTGCCCGGAAAGAAAGGAGATGGTATTGACGGCTCCGATGCTTTCTGCTGTTTCACTGAGGGAATCCAGGAAGGGAATGACTTTTTGCTTGTAGGGAACGGTCACATTCAATCCTGCCAGCCGGGTCTCGGTTTGAAGCAGGGCCTCAAAATCAGAGATATCCTCCAGGGGAAAGTTCCTGTATTCCGCCTTAATGGCTTCCCGGTCAAACTTCTTCGTGAAGTAAGACGCCGAAAAACTATGTCCCAGGGGAAAACCGATGAGTCCGTAAAGCCGCATGGTCTGCAGATTCCAAAGGGTGTAAAATCAAAACTCTGTGAGGCATATTGACAAGCCCCTGAATGCGAAGGTACACATTCTGGACTTATTGTTCGCGGGATCTGGGCAGGATGAGCTCGATAAGAAGGATGCTTGCGATACCCGCGGCCATCATCAGCAAGGCAAACCAGAACTGATCTTCCGGTGCTGCCGGCACCGGCAGCACATTTTTCTCCACCAGGGGTCTCAACCTGCCTTCCACCATGATGGTCTCCAGGGTCTCTTTCCACGGCCAGATCTTGTTGAGGGAACCAATCATGAATCCCACCAGTACCGCAATGGTGATATCGTGGTATTTCTTCAGCAGCCAGGAAAGCAGCTTGGCGAAAAGGATCAGCCCGATCACTGCGCCCATGCCCAGCAGAGCGAGGTTCATCAGGTTTCGCTCATTGACCGCCTGGAGGGCAAAGGTATACTTCCCCAGGAGCAGCAGGATGAAGCTGCCTGATATGCCCGGGAGGATCATGGCACAGCTGGCCAACCCCCCGGAAAAGATCACAAACCAGGCCGCATTTGTGGTGGTGGTAGGGGTCACACTGGTGATGTAGAAAGCAATGCCAATCCCGCCCACCAGGGCCACTACCTTGACGTATTCCCATTGGGAAATCTTCCTTGATACCACATAGGAAGAGGCCAGCACCAATCCGAAAAAGAAAGACCAGATCATGATGGGATGGTGTTCGAGCAAGTACTCCAGCAGCCTGGCCAGAGACAAGACAGAAATAAAGATGCCGGCAAATACGGCCAGCAGGAAATTGCCATTTATTTTTTTCCAGAGAGAAAGCCAACGGCCTGTGAAAAACTGCCTGGCTGCTTGCAGATCAATGTTTTTAATGGAATTCACCAGTTCTTCATAGATCCCGGTAATAAAAGCGATGGTACCTCCCGATACACCCGGAACCACATCTGCGGCTCCCATTCCCATGCCCCTGAGTACCACCAGCAGGTAGCTTTTTAGCGTTCGTTTCAAGTCCTTATTGTTTTCTGGAATGGAACTCCTGGGGAAGAACGTCGAAAAATGTATCGCCGCGCATGCCGCATCGAAGGGCCTCCAGTGAAACCACTTCGTTGGGAGCTATATTCCCAAGATTCACATTGGCCCCCAGCATCTTGATAAACATGGTTTGCTGGGCTTTGTTGGGAGCTTCCCACAACACATCGTCCACGGAGATCTCCTGCATGATGTGGTTGATCAGTTCCCGGTTGGCCCTGCCCTCCGAATCGTAAATTCCTATGGTCCCGCTTTCCCTGGCCTCTGCAATCACTTTCCAGGACCCGGTCTCAAGTTCAGATTTCATTTGAGACACCCAGACTTCGTTGGACAGTTCCACTCCCTGGACCTTGCTGCCGATCTCTGAAAGCACCTGGAAGTCCCTGGCCAGACTGGCAATGCACTCCAGTTTTTCGCTGTGATCCATTTTGATGGTCCCGTCCGAGACCTCCACATTGCGCAAACCCGATTCACTTGCAAAACGCCTGAATGCATCAAATTCACCCCTAACATAGAACATTTCAAAAAGCGTCCCTCCAAAATAGGGTTTCAAGCCTGCGGATTGGTACAGCTTCACTTTCTCTTTCAGGTTCCTGGTGATCAGTGCGGTACCAAAGCCGAACTTCACCAGGTCGGTGTAGGGGGCACTGGATTCGATGAAGTGTCCGGCTTCTTTCAGGCTCAGTCCTTTATCCATCATCATGGTCAGACCGAATTCCCGTTCACCCGAAGTCCGTTCAGGAACATGGCTTATAGGAAAATTCATGGGGAAATTATTTTTTATACCGTTGTAGAATGCTTTCAATGCTTGCGTCCTGGCTTCCTTCGGGAAAATAATACCCGAATTCTGAATCCAGGCCGCTGTTTTTTAACAGTGCTTCCTCCAGGAACTTCATGCCAAGCTCCTTCTCTCCCAATTTCAAATGGCAGACGGCCATTTTTATCCTGATACCGGCCTCTGTTGAATGATGTACAAATGCTTCCCGCAAAAAGCCAAGCGCCTTGTCATAATGTCCCTCTTTCATCAACAAACCACAGAGGGCCATCCAAGCGTCCAGGTCCTTGGCATCCACCCTTGTCACATAGGCGTAACACTTGACGGCCTCCTCGATGAGTCCTGCATCCTCGTTGGCGTAGCCCAGGTTGATCCAGTAATCCAGGTTTTTGTTATCAAATTCGATGGCTTTCAGGATATAGGCGATGGCTTCCTGCTGGTTTCCCTGCCGGTGATGGATCATGCCTGCCCCGAACCATCCTTCGGGATCTGAGTTGTCCAGTTCAATGACCTTCTTGAATGATTCAAGGGCATCATCCAGGAGGTTCATTTGTTCATAGCAGTCACCCATGTAACAATAAGCCTGGGTGCTTTCAGGCTCCACCTCCAGAAAATCCCTGTAGGCAGCAATGGCCCTGTCAAAGTGTCCGGCATTTAACCAAACACTGGCCTTGTTGAAATAGGCAGAGGCATAGTCGGGATTGATGGCAATGGAAAAATCGTAGGCCTCCACCGCTTTTTCGAACTGTTCGAGCTTGTGGTAGACAATGCCCAGGTTATACCACACATTATCGGAATAGGGATCCAGATCCAGGTACAATTGGTAGTATTTCAGACTCTCGTCGAAGCGGTGGAGCCGGTCGTAAAAATACCCCAGATCATACAACACAGAGAGATTATCCGGAAACTGCTGGAAGGCCTGGTTCAGGTATTTGATGGCCAGTTCAAAGTGACGTACATTCTCAAAGGCAATGGAAATGTTGATCAGGGCCTCAAAGGTTTCATCCCCCGAAAGCTCCAGTCCCCTGTCAAATTGTGCTTCTGCTTCCTTCAGTTTCCCGGTCAGGCAAAGTGCAGTCCCCTTCAAAAAAAACCGCTCCGGGTTGTTCTCTTCCCAGGCGGGAATTTCCTCCAGCAGGGCCAGTGCCTTTTTGGGTTGCCCCTGTTCAATATATATATGGATAAACTTGTACTTGATCTCCACAGAGGCCGGATGCTGCTTTTTGCCAAGAGCAGCGGCCTCCCTGGCCTCGTCGTACTGGAAATCATCCAGGTAATAGTCGATGATCTGTTCAAACTCCTCCACGTCAAAGAAAATGGATTGAGCACCACTCCTCATATCCTCATACTTCCTTAAAAGCACCTGGAACTCTTCATTTTCAAAGACTTGCTCCCTATTCTCACTCATCTATATCCACAATTTGAAGGTGTAAAGATAATGGTAATTTGTAAGATATGTAAATATGCTCCCTGCAGGGGCAGTGGCGCTCTTTTAGATATCAACTTTTTATTAAGATCAACTCCATAATTCTTGTTACCTTGTAAAACAGTTGATGCCCAGCGATGGATAAAGTCCAAAAGATCTTAAGCCATAAGACATTCCTGGTAAGCCTTTACGTCTTGTTTGCATTGACAGCGAGTATCCAGTCCCTTCTGGTGGAGCCAAAACCCAATCCTGAGAATGGAATTACCTATACCAACTATAACAATTACCGGATTTTTGAGAGGTCTTTCCACCACCTGAAAGACCATCAGGATTTATACATATTATATCCTTCAGAACACTGGGACCTGTTTAAATACACCCCCAGCTTCTCCGTCTTTTTTGGATTGTTCGCCAGCCTTCCGGATTGGCTCGGATTGAATCTGTGGAATCTTCTCAATGCCATGGTGCTGCTCGCAGCCGTGTTCTATGTACCACGGCTCAGCCAGGCGCAGAAAGCATGGGTGCTGCTGATTGTCTTGCTGGAACTCATGGGCTCCCTGATGAATGAACAGTCCAATGGCTTGGTTGCCGGACTTCTGATCTTTGCTTTTGGATTGCTGGAGAATAAAAAGTCCTGGCTGGCTTCGCTGTGCGTGGTGCTCACCGTATTTACCAAACTGTTTGGGGTGGTGGGTTTTGCCCTCTTTCTTTTTTATCCCGGGAAGTGGAGAATGGCCCTGTATACGCTGGGCTGGACCCTGCTTATCTGGCTCCTGCCCTTCCTGTTCATCGATTGGGAGCAATACAGGTTCCTGTTTGCCAGCTACGGCCGATTGCTGGCCAATGATCCCATCCTATCCGATGCTTTTTCCGTGATGGGGTGGCTGCATTCGTGGTTCTCCCTGGATTCAGATACATTGATCGTGGTCCTGAGCGGAGCCGGATTGTTTTTACTGCCCTTGTTGCGCATCGGTGCTTACAAAGATTTCTCATTCAGGTTCCTCACCCTGGCATCGATCCTGATCTGGGTGGTCATTTTTAATCACAAGGCAGAATCACCCACCTATGTGTTAGCCATGGCCGGGGTGGCGCTGTGGTTTATCCACGGAAAAAAAAGTGTGGTGAACATCACTCTTTTCGCCACTGCCATGATTTTCACCTCCCTCACATCCACTGATATTGTACCCTCGTCAGTGCGGCATGCTGTATTCCTGCCCTACGCTCTTAAGGCACTTCCCTGCATCCTTATATGGATGAAGATCTTATACGACATGATGATGCTAAAACCTGCCCCAAGCCCATGACCCAAGATTTACTTCGAATTGCCCCGGAAAAGATGCAGGAGGTGCTTTACAGGCTCTTCTCCATCCATGGTTTTTCCGGGCCCAAGGCCAGATTCCTGGCCCGCATACATACGGAAAGCAGCCTGGACGGAGTAAACTCCCATGGGATCAACCGGGTAGCTCTCTTTATCAAATACCTGGAAAAGGGAATGGTAAAGGCCATGGAAAGATGGGAAGGCCACCGGGGACCGGGCATCATCAATGCGACCCAATGCACATCCAGGGCCGTTGAACTGGCCAAGCTCCATGGCATGGGCTTGGTGGCATTGCGCAACACCAACCACTGGATGCGGGGTGGGACCTATGGATGGCAGGCGGCCGGTGCGGGATGTATGGCCATTTTTTTTACCAATACCATCGCCAATATGCCTCCCTGGGGGGGAAAGGAAAGCCGGATAGGGAACAATCCGCTGATCATCGCCATTCCCCGCAAGGAGGGGCATCATGTGGTGCTGGACATGGCCCTGTCGCAATTTGCCTTTGGAAAGATCCATGAATACAAGCTGCGGGGAGAGACACTTCCCTTCCCCGGGGGCTGGGATGAAGAACACCAGCTCACAGCGGATCCGGAAAAAATACTGGCCAGTGAACGGGGCCTGCCCATCGGTTACTGGAAGGGCTCGGCCCTGTCCATGGTCCTTGACATGCTGGCCACCCTGCTCTCAGCGGGAGATTCAACCGGAGTCATTACCTCACGGGGCCTGGAGACCGGAATATCCCAGGTATTTCTCTGCATGTACCCTGAACTGCTGGGGCAAAAGGACTTGCAGGACAGGCTTCTGGAAGAGATCATAGACTATACAAAAGCGGTCGAACCCATGGATCCTGAAAGTGAAGCCAGCTATCCCGGAGAGCGCACCTGGCTTACCCGCAAAAGAAATATGGAAGAGGGAATCCCTGTGAGTGCACAAGTATGGAATAAAGTAGTATCACTGGCAAATGCAGCTTCATGAAACACTACAGCTATTTTCTTTTTCACCCCCTCTTCATTGTTATTGGATTTATCTTGCTGGGGATCTCAATCTATCAGTTCCTGTTTGAACTTGATTATTCAGCGCTCAGCGAGTCCTCTGAAGCACTTGTGGGAGCCATCGGTTTTGCCTTCTTTGGGCTGTTGCTTATTACCTTCAGGACAAGATTCTCCATGGATGCGGGGGCCCAACTGATCCTGAAACAATACAGGGTTTTCGGCTTGCTACTGTCCAAAGAACAGATCAGGATACCCGCCCAGGCCAGGCGGGTCCTGATCAAACAAAGCACAAAGACAGCAAGTTCCTATGTGCAGGCAGTGGTAAAGTTCGGATACCGTTTCAAATCCTGCGATCTGTATTTTGAGGCACAACACGGTCTGGTGAAAATCATGAGCACCGATCATGAAAGGGCCGAAAAGATTGCCGGGCTGATCAAAGCTCACCTGGGCTTGGATTACGAATGGCACACTGAAAACCACCTGTACCATAGGTCCAATAACATGATACAACCCATAAACAAGAAAAAATGAAATCGCTCTGTAAATGGCTCATTCCGCTGTGCTTCAGTGCCTGCCAGGTGCAACCCCCTCCTGCAGACAGCTCCCTGTGGATCCTCTCGGCTCCGGCCGGAAACAGGTTCACACAGATCGACCGGGCGGGAGCCACGGTGATCCCCAACGGGAGGATGATCACTCCTGCCGGCAGGTGCATTCTCACTGCCCCCCATCCCTACGGACTGGCCCTGAGCCCGGATGGCCAAATGGCCATCACTGCCAATTCGGGAACGAATCCCTTGTCCATTACCCTCATCAGAGGCATCCTTTCGGAACATCCACAGGTACAGCAGGTGCCTCCCGGACCTGTCACAGATGCGGGCAGGAAAACAAGATCTATCTGTTCGGGGCGGAGACCGGCGAAAAAACGGATTCCATTGATTGTTCGGACCTAACGGAGTACCAGGACCATTCCCATGGATATATCGGGGACCTGTGCCTGTCGAAAGATGGCAGAACATTGTATGCCGTCGACCAGATTGGGTTCAGACTGATCATTGCGGATGTGGACACAAGGACCCTCAGACATTCGGTGCCCGTTGGCCGCTATCCCTTTGGCCTGTGCTTGTCCCCGGATGAGAAGAAGGTATTTGTGGCCAATGTGGGTATGTTCCAATACGCCTTCATCAGGGAGGGCAGGGAAAAAGATGCCGGCATCAAGCCCATTGATTATCCTGCCTTTGCATTCGGATCCGAGGAAATGCGCAACGGCATTGAAAATGATACCCTGTCCGTCCCCGGACTGGGGGATCCCAATGTTCCAGAGTCATTTTCCGTATTTGCCATCAGCCTGGAGGACCCGCGAAAGCCTGAAGTGGTAGCGAAAATCAAGACCGGTCACCTGGTGGGATCCCTGGTGGAAGGAATTCCCGCAGTGGGAGGTTCCAGTCCCAATTCCATGGTGGCCACCGATCAATATGTTTTTGTAAGCAATGGCAACAACGACAACATCTCGGTCATTTCCCTGGATCATGATTCGGTGGTCCACACCATCTTCCTGAAACCCGATGACCGGATCCGCCAATTCCGGGGAGTCATCCCCTTTGGCATGGCCCTGAGCCCTGATCACAAGCGATTGTATGTGGCAGAATCAGGAATCAATGCCGTGGCCGTGATCCGTGTGGCGGATTTCAGGGTCCTGGGGCACATACCCACCGGATGGTTCCCTTCCAAAGTGGAAGCGAGCAAGGATGGAAAGCATCTGATCATTGCCAATGCCAAGGGCTTTGGCAGCGGACCCAACGGAGGAGAAAACTACGAACCCGGCCCGGAAGGAAGCTACATCGGATCGCTGATGAAAGGGACGGTACAGGTGCTCGAGGTCCCCAATGACAGGCGCTTGCGCGAAATGACCAGAGAGGTCATAAACAACAATTTTCACATGGCCCCTGCCGATGACAAACTGTTCAGCCAGCGGGCCGGCAACCCCGTTCCCCTGTATCCAGGGGAGAAGGATAGCCCCATCAAGCACATTGTATTCATATCCAAGGAAAACCGGACCTATGACGAAGTATATGGTCAGGTGGAAAAAGGGAACGGCGATGCCAGCCTGGCCCGCTATGGCCGGAACAATACGTTTTTCAACAGAGATCACACCGACTCTGTCTTACATACCACGGTCATGCCCAACCACCTGGAACTGGCCAGGCAGTTTGCCATGTCAGACAATTTCTACGTGGATTCGGATGTTTCGGCCGATGGCCACCGCTGGCTGGTCAATACCTATCCCAACCAATGGTGCGAAACAGCCACAGCTGCCAGTTACGGGGGCAACCGGACCTTCAGGGAAGATTCAAATGCCCCCGGTGTGTTCGCCATGAACGGGGCTGCAGGGGCCATCTATCCCGAAGATTATAACGAAGCGGGATCCCTGTGGGACCACCTGGAGCGCCACCGGGTGGACTTTTACAATTTTGGCTTCAGCATCATGTTCGAACCTGCCCTGTACGATGCCGAATACAAGTATTCCGGCATCCGTCAGTTCGTGAATTATCCCATGCCCCAGCCCCTTTTCCATCGGACCTCCAGAACTTATCCCACCTACAACATGGCCATTCCGGACCAATTCAGAATCGACCAGTTCATCAGGGAATTTGACCTCAAATGGATCCGTGGCCAGGAAGAAATGCCAGCCTTGGTGACCGTGATTATCCCCAATGACCACGGAGCCGGCGAGCGGCCCGGGGCCGGTTATCCCTTCCGGGAAAGTTATATGGCGGACAATGACCTGGCACTGGGACGCATCGTGGAATATCTTTCAGGCACGCCATACTGGAAAAACATGCTCATCGTGGTGACCGAGGATGATGCCCAGAACGGGGTGGACCATGTGGATGCCCACCGCAGCATCCTCCTGCTGCTTTCCCCATGGGTAAAAAGGGATTATGTAAGCCATGCACATTATAGTTTTGGCAGTATTTTTAAGACTTTCTGGAACATCCTGGGCCTGCCCTACCTGAATCAGTACGACGCAGGGGCGACGGATCTGGGGGATTTCTTTACGGATACTCCAGATTACAGGCCTTATCATGCCCTGGAGGTTGATCCGGCCGTTTTCGATCCTCAGCAGGCCCTGGATCCCTTCGATGAAACATTTAACTGGAAGGCGGTGAAGGAATCTCCCGAGATGGACAAGGTGGAAGACATGTTCCGGGAAAGCAAGGAACAGGATGCGGATCGTTTGGAAAACAGGGAGAAGCCTGATTGACAGGCTTCCTTGCCATATTTCGTTTCATTTACATTGATAAACCAAGCCCATGAACCACAAACTTACCCCAGTCCAGGTTATACGAATTGCCCTGGTCATTTGTGCCTTTTTTCTGATCAGTCCATTCACCCGGGCCCAGGACTATGCCATCGGAGCTGACCTCTCCTTTTTGAAAATGGCAGAGGACCAGGGATTCAGTTTTAAAGAGGACGGGCAGTCAAAACCGGGTCTTGAGATTTTCAAGGACCACGGTTACAACTGGATCCGGCTCAGGCTGTTCCATACCCCCACCCAATTGCCCAACGACCTGGAATACACCATGGCCCTGGCCAGTCAGGCCAAATCGATGGGATTCAAATTCCTGCTGGACTACCATTATTCAGATACCTGGGCCGATCCGGGCAAGCAATTTATTCCCGGCGCCTGGGAGGGCCTGAGCCATGAAGCCTTGGTAGATTCGGTCTATGCCTATACCAGGAACACCATGAAGGCATTCAGGGACGCAGGGGCCTTTCCGGATATGGTGCAGGTAGGCAATGAAATCAGTCACGGAATGCTATGGCCCGACGGAAAACTGCCCGAACACTGGGACCAGTTCGCTGAACTGGTCCAGGCTGGTATCAACGGCATCCATGCCAGTTGCGGCAACCATCCCTGTCCCCGGATCATGATCCACATTGATAAGGGGGGCGACAGACAGTTCACCGAGTATTTCTTTGACAAACTCCATTCCTATGGGGTGGAATATGATGTTATTGGCCAATCCTATTACCCCTGGTGGCACGGGAACCTCCTCCAGCTGAGGGAATGCCTGAATTTCACAGCAAGAACCTACCAAAAGGATATCATCCTGGTGGAGGTGGCCTACAACTGGATGCCTTCAGAGTATCTTGATGCCCCTGCTCCCTTTCCCGAATCGCCTGAAGGACAAAAAGAGTTTCTGGAAGAGGTCCAACGCATCGTCCTGCAGGTCCCGGATGACAGAGGCTGCGGGGTGTTCTGGTGGGAGCCGGCAGTTTCCAGAAGAGGCAGCCGGAGCTTTTTCAACGGGCAGGGCCATGCTTTGCCCGTGATAGAAGTCTTTGACAAATACACACGAAAATAGGGGCCATGAAACCAGCTGTATGGATCCTTGCTTTCCTCTTTGCCTGTGGCAGTCTTTCCGGCCAGACAAGCTACCCTGCTGCAAAGCCCTGGACCTATTGGTGGTGGATGGGCAGTGCAGTGGACCGGGAAAACATTCAAAGTCAACTCGAGGCTTTTGCGGAAGCCGGGCTTGGCGGCGTGCACATCATACCCATCTACGGAGCGAAAGGATTTGAAGAACAGTTCCTTGATTTCCTGTCCGAAGAATGGATGGCCATGGTGGATTTCACCCTTCAGGAGGCAAAAAAACAGGGCCTTGGGGTGGACCTGACCCTGGGCACCGGCTGGCCCTACGGGGGACCCTGGATCGGCCCGGAATTCTCAGCCAAGAAGCTGGTAGTCCAGCAGATCCCCCTGAAGCACAGCAGGAAGATCCACCTGGATATGGGGCAGATGGAAAGGCAATATGATCTCAGCCATGTGTTATCGGTCTGGGCTTCCCGCCAGGGGAAACAGGTGGACCTGACCCCCCATCTGAAAAAGGATATCCTTTCCCATAAATTGCCCGGGCCGGACTGGGGATACAAGAAACTAGGCAAATGGTCAAACGGGCAGCACCGGGGGGAGAGGGCCCGGTCATGGATTACTTTGACGTAAAATCGGTACAGCATTATTTGGACCACTTTGATTCTGTGTTTGCACGGACCGCCCATCCCATCCATCCCAGGGCGCTGTATCACGATTCCTATGAAGTCTATGGGGCCAACTGGACCCGCGACTTCCCCCGGGCCTTTGAGAACCAGCACGCCTATGACCTTCGGCCCTGCCTTCCCGTATTGAATGATCCCCGGCACCCCGACTACCCCCTGATCATGCACGATCTCAGAGCCACCCTGGCGGAATTGTTGCTTACCGGATTTACCAGGACCTGGACGGATTGGAGCCACAAACAACATTACATGACCCGCAACCAGGCACATGGGTCTCCGGGAAACCTGCTGGATTTGTACGGGCTTTCCTCCATCCCGGAGACCGAGTCTTTCGGCTGCAGCGAATTTGATATTCCAGGCTTATCCTGTGATCCGGATTATGACGAGTCCCGGTTCGGCAGGCCCAGTCCCCTCCTGATGAAGTTTGCTTCCTCCCCTGCCCATCTGCTTCAAAAGCCCCTGGTCAGTGCAGAAACCGGCACCTGGCTGGCCAATCATTTCAAGGTTTCCCTGAGACAGGTAAAGCCCCAGGTGGACGAACTGTTTACAGCAGGCATCAACCACATATTCTACCACGGGATCACTTATTCACCGGAGGAAGAGAAATTCCCTGGCTGGCTCTTTTACGCATCCACAAACTTCGGAATGACTTCTCACTTCTGGGACGAGCTCCCCCTGCTGAACCGTTACATCGAAACCTGTCAAAGCCTGTTGCAGGGCTCCCGGCCCGACAATGATATCCTGCTTTACTTTCCCATTCACGACCTCTGGACCAAAGACACGGGCGATATCCTGCTGATGCTGGAGGTCCACCATGCCGATCGCTGGTACGGTTCCACCTCCCTGGGCCGCACGGCGGAACTCCTGTGGAACCATGGATGCTCCTTTGATTATATCTCGGATAAACAAATCCGGCAGCTGGAAGCAGGTGCAGATGGCAGTGCCACGATTACCGGCACATCAGGGTACCGGGTCCTGATCGTGCCTGCCCTGGATTACATCCCTGAGGAGACCCTGGCTGCATTGGAAAAGCTGAGTGCTGAGGGCCTGCAAGTCATTTATGTGGATCAGTTTCCCACCCACTATTCCGGCCTGCTTGCCCGGCAGTCGGGCAAAAAACCCGTGGCAGAGGGCCATCCTGTCATACCTTCCCGGAATTTGTTGGAGAAGCTGGAGAATCTTGAAATCCCCCGTGAAGAGCTCAGCGGCAAGGGACTTGATTTTATCCGCAAATCCAATGCCCGGGGAAAGCTCTATTTCATCGCCAACCTGGGCAGCCAATTCCGGGAGGATTCCCTTGCTCTGGATGCCCGCTACCGGTATGTTTCCATCCTGGACCCCATGACCCAGAAATACGGCTACCTCGAAACTTCAAACCGCTTTTTCCTGAAAATCCCGCCCGGGAAATCCTATTTCATCCAGACCCTGGACAGCCCGCCCGATGAACCCGTGTGGATCTGTTCAGAAGCTTACGACACGCTGAGGCTGAACAGGGGATGGACGGTGATTTTCCTGGATGGGCAGAAATCCGGCTTACAGGAAGCCTATCATCTGGACTCCCTGACTTGTTGGACGACCTGGAAGGAACCTGTTCTGGAATCCTTTTGCGGCAAGGCCAGGTATGTATCCCATTTCGAAATGGAAGAACCTGACGCAAACAGGTTTAGATATTTCCTGCACATCGATGCGGTGCATGAATCCGCCCGGGTATTTATCAATGGCAAGGAACAGGGAACCCTGTGGGCCTTCCCCAATACACTGGAACTTTCGCCGGAGGCCCTGGAAACGCAAAATCAGATCGAAATCGTGGTACAGAATCTTTCGGCGAATTACATGAAAACCTACGATCGGCAACATCCCGGATGGAAGAAGTTCTACGATATAAATATGGTGGATATCACCTACAATGCTTTTGATCCCTCGGAATGGCCGCATGAGCCGTCCGGCCTGACGGGCCGGGCATACATTACCAGGGAAAAAATTCTTTCTGCTTCCGGGGATGTATCCCACACCAGAGCAAGCGACGAATACTAAACAGATTGTTTATTTTTACCTATGAATCAATTATTGCAGCACGATGGACCTGCTTAAAAGACTTCTTGCCTGCACATTGTTCCTGGTGTGCTCCCATACTGCTCCGGCCCAGGAGCAAATCCTGAACCTGAACCAAGCTGAACGGGAACAATGGTTCAGCGACCTGGGGTTCGGCATGTTTATTCACTGGAGCTTTGATGTGCAGCTGGGAATGGTGATCTCTCACAGCATGGTGGGTGCCTCGGCGGATTATCTGGACCGCTACATCCACGAGCTGCCCAAAAGATTCAATCCCGTGCATTTTGATGCTGCCGCATGGGCCCGTGCTGCAAAAATGGCCGGAATGAAGTATGTGGTATTTACCACCAAGCACCACAATGGCTTTTGTATGTACGATACCGAGACCACGGATTTCAGCATCATGCATACGCCCAATGCCAGGGATCTCACCCAAATGGTGACGGACGCTTTTCGAAAGGAGGGTCTGGCCATAGGCTTCTACTATTCTCCCGATGATTTCTATTTTCTGCACAAGCAAGGGCTGGCGGTATCACGGGCCAGGCCGGAGGCGCTGGCCAGCCAAAATCCAGAATTGAATGCCTATTGCAAAGCACAGATAACAGAACTGATGACCCGTTACGGCCCCATCGACATTGTGTTTTTGGATGGCCTGGATCAGTTCAGTAAAACAGAGCTGGCCAAGGTTTGCTGGGACATCAACCCCAGGGTGGTGGTTACCCGTGGTGCCATGGAAACGCCGGAGCAGGAAACTCCGGATACCCCCCTGCCCCCACCCTGGGAAGCCTGCTACACCCTGGGTGACCAGTGGCAGTTCAGGCCCACCAATGAGCATTACAAAAGCGCCCGGGAAACCATCATCAAGCTGATTGAAATTCGGGCCAAAGGCGGGAATTTCCTGCTGAATTTCGGACCTGAGGCAGACGGGGACTTTCCGCCTGAGCAATGGGGAATACTCAATGAACTCTCCTTGTGGATGTTCATCAACCAGGAAGCCTTCAATGACACAGAAGCTTGTCCCACCATACGAGAAGATAATATCTGGTTCCTGAAGCACAAGGAGGAGCAGACTGTGTTTGCCTTCATACTGGAAGACCACTGGGAATTGGGAGAACGCAAAACCTATTCCCTGAATTCTCTCCGGGCCCTTGACAACCCGGGAATATCTGTGCTGGGACACGGTGGACAAATCCTGGAGTACCACCCGGAAGTGGATCCGTCCCCAACACTAAGTCCAACGTCAGAAGGGATCGAGATTTCCGTGATGCGGGCCCAGCGGATCTACAACGACCGTAAATGGCCCAATCCCCTGGTAATTAAGCTGGAGGGAGTTAGGTTTTAAATCCGCTTATCTTATGGCAAATACCGTATATATCGCAACAAGCCTGGATGGCTATATCGCCCGCAAAGATGGCAGCATCGACTGGCTCACCGAAATACCCAATCCCGAACAGAGCGACTATGGATTTTCGGCCTTCATGGAGCGCATGGATGGCGTGGTCATGGGCAGAAAGACCTTTGAACTGGTGACGTCTTTCGACACTTGGCCCTATAGCAAACCGGTATTTGTGCTCAGCCGGACTGTAAAAGAAATCCCCTCTGCGCTTCGAGGCAAGGCGGAATGCGTGAATGCCCCCTTGGAGGAAGTGGCGGAATCATTGAAAGCCAGGGGGATGAATCACCTGTATATAGATGGGGGCAAAACCATACAGAGCTTTCTGCAGCTGGATCTGATCGATGAACTGATCATCACCCTGATCCCAATCATCCTGGGATCCGGGATCCCGTTGTTTGCGGAGATGGACAGGGAAATCAGGTTCGAGCGGGTCAAGACCGAAACGCTTAGCAAGGACCTGGTGAAAAATACCTATGTGAGGAAGGCCTAAACTTTTCTACCTTTGTCGGGATTTTTATATAAAACACACAAGAATGAAAAAACAAAACCTATTATTTCAAGTGTTCATGATGGCCATGGCCATGGCCTTGCTGGGGTCATGCAATTTGGGATCAAAGTCCTCTGAAACTGCTGTAAGCACTGAAGATCAGGCTGAGGTCGAAGCAGGTGTCCAGCCTGATTTTCAGATCTCCCTGGCACAATGGTCGCTGCACCGCACCTATTTTGGCGGGGCCATTGCGGACTGGCAGGAATTTGGACGGCTGCTGATGGAGGCGCCCGATGAGTTGCTGAAGGGAGACATGGATCCCATCGACTTCCCGTCGGTGGCGGCCGGGTATGGCATCCATACCATCGAACTGGTGAATACCTTCTATTTCAGCAAGGCCGGGGATCAGGCCTACTGGAGCGAATTCAAGAAAAAGTGCGAGGAAGCTGGTGTGAATGTGGGCCTGATCATGTGCGATGCCTTGGGGGACCTGGGTAATGCTGATCCGGCAGCCCGCCAGGCGGCTGTGGAAAATCACTATCCCTGGGTGGATGTGGCCCAGTTCCTGGGTGCCAAGACCATCCGTGTGAATGCCGCCGGGGAAGGTACGGCCGAAGAAGTGGCCGCCAACGCAGTGGATGGACTCTCCAAACTGGGTGAATACGGTGCTTCCAAGGGGATCAACATTGTGGTGGAGAATCACGGTGGATATTCATCGGATGGAAAATGGCTGTCCGGGGTGATGGAGAAGATAGGCATGGACAATGTGGGAACCCTCCCCGATTTTGGAAACTTCCACGAGTATGACCGCTACCTTGGATTGTCAGAGCTGATGCCGTATGCCAAAGGAGTCAGTGCCAAATC
>CBDTYO010000015.1:0-20386 GCA_965364615.1 uncultured Bacteroidia bacterium | reverse complement strand
TTACGGGCATTGTCCCTGTAGGTCCACCAGGTAACCCGCATCCAGTCCCAGGGAAAAACCCCCGAACCTGTACATGAGCTCAATCCCGGCAGTGCCACTGGGACTGATGCTTCTGTACTGGTTCCGGATTCTGTTTACCAAGCCCAATAGATTAATGGTTGATAGAATGCTCACTGTGCTCAGGTTTACATCTGCCCTTCCGTAAAGAAAGATGCCGATATGTTCCCTGCCCAGAAGTGAATAGGATACAAAGCCTCCCAGTCGGTGCGATGCGGGACTGATCTCGGTGGATATGATTCCCGTATAATCGGCATAACTGGATTTGGCCCCGGTGGTGGAAAAGGTATAACCACCCCCAAATTGCAGGTGGTCGTACCATTGCCTGACCAGGTTGAACGAGACCCTGCTGTAGGGAGGGAAAGAGCTTGTGATCCTGCCCTCCACCGGATAGGTGCTGAGGATATACTCCTGGATGTATTTCAGATCATCCATGCGCTGGGACGCGACACCCGCCGAGACCGAAAACCCCGCTTTTTGCGCATGTACCACCGGGGAGACAGCCAGAAGCACTATGATGCCCAGGATATGAAAGCCCTTATATGTGAATTTTCTTCCGGCGCTCATGGGGGCCCCTGATTAAAATCTATGGCATATTTGAGGCGGGTGATCCGGGCCTCATAGCCTGTGATATCGGCCAGGGTATTGGTGTTGCTGGAGTGGTAAAATTCCAGGATCAGGGTATCTATGTCATTGCTTTGGGACTGGAAGGGGTATATCCAGAAAGATCCAAGGGCACTATTGGAGGCATGGACAGTTCCTTCGGTCACCAGGGCTTCCATAAAGAAAAATTCACCATTTTCGATGCTCAGATCATAGATCACCTGGAGGCTGTCGTTTACCCTGGGAAGGTCCATGGTGTCGAGGTTGGTGATTACGCTTACTTCCGGGGGATCACCCGCCACCGGATCTACTTCATAAAGGCTGTTGTCGGTGAAATAGCAAGCGCTTAACAGGCACAAAACCATACAGCTTACCAGGACCGGGCAGGCTCTTTTCATGATTTGGCCATGGTTTCCTCAATGACTTGCTGAAGCACCTCTTCCATCAGCATTCCCATGCTGGCGACCTGCTTGGGGATAATGCTTTCTTTCGACATTCCAGGGATGCTGTTCAGTTCCAGGAAATACACCTGGTTGCCTTTGATGATGAAATCCACCCGGATGATTCCTGAGCAATCACAGAGCTTGTAGACATCTTTGGCCATCTCCTGGCAATGCCTGGTCAGCTCATCGCTGACGTTGGCAGGGGTTATTTCTTCGGCCTTCCCCCGGGTATATTTGGCTTCATAGTCGAAAAACTCATTTTTCGGAATGATCTCGGTGAGCGGCAATACCGTAAATTCTTGCCTGCTTTTCAGGAGTCCGCAGGTCACTTCAGTCCCTTTGATATACCTCTCCACAATGGCCTCTTCATCTTCCCTAAGCGCTTCTTCCAAGGCAGGCTGGAGTTCTTCCATGCGCACCACCTTGGTGGTCCCGAAGCTGGAACCTCCGCTGTTGGGTTTCACAAAGCAGGGGAACCCGACCTTTTCTGCCACATCTTCCAGGTCCGTTTCCAGGTTTTTCCTCACAAGGCTGGCCTCGGGTGTCAGGATTCCATGCTGCTTGAGGAAACTTTTGCAGGTGTATTTATTGAATGTGAGAGCCGAGGATTGGTGGTTGGAGCAGCTATAGGGAATACCGTGCATATCAAAGAATCCCTGGAGTTTCCCGTCCTCACCGGGGGTTCCGTGGATGGTGTTCCAGACATAGTCAAAAATGACCTTGCCTCTTTTGGACGCAAATCCAAAGCTGTTCTTATCCAGGGGAACTTTTTCCTTGTCTGCATGCACGGTCCAATTGCCACCCTTCACCTCCACAGGGTAGCAGGTATGGCCGGCTGCTTCAAGCCATTTTTGCACTTGCCTGGCGCTCTTCATGGAGATCACATATTCAGAAGAATCTCCCCCGGTAAAAATGGCCACTTTCATCTTTCAATCTGGATTATAAGGTTCTCCTTACCTAAATGTAATACCTTTTCTACGAAACCCTATCATGGAAGTGGATCCAATTTTGACGAAATGGGACAATCAGGGCTGAAAAACAGCCCATTTCGGGGATGAATTGTCCTGCAGTTTTGACTGGACGGGGATTGAGAGTCTTGAGACTCATTCCTCCCTGCGCCCCTGGATGTAGGTGTGCCATTTATCCAGGACTTTCGAGAATCCATCGGGCAGGGGAGCTTCGAAAAGCATTTCTTTTCCCGAGCCGGGGTGCACAAATCCCAGGGTCTTTGCATGCAGGGCCTGTCCAGGCAATAGTTCGAAGCAGTTCTGAACAAACTGCTTGTATTTGGTGAAGGTGGTTCCCCTCAGAATGCGGTCACCGCCATATTCGGGATCATTGAACAGGGGATGTCCGATGTACTGAAAGTGTACCCGTATCTGATGGGTGCGTCCGGTTTCAAGCCTGCACTCCACCAGGTTCACGTACCCCAGCCTTTCCAGCACCCGGTAATGGGTAATGGCCTCTTTGCCCTGGTCACCCGCTGGAAATACATGCATCTGTTTGCGGTTCTTGGGATTGCGGCCGATATGCCCTTCGATGGTGCCTTCTCCCTCTTTCATATCCCCCCATACCAGCGCCTGGTAGGTTCTCCGGGAGGTTTTATAAAAGAACTGGCTGGCCAGTTTATTCAGTGCCAGCTCATTTTTTGCCACCACCAGTACCCCGGAAGTATTTTTATCGATCCGGTGCACCAGGCCGGGCCTTTCCTCACCGGATTGAAACAGGGGATTGTCTTTCAGGTGGTACATCAGTGCGTTCACCAGCGTGCCGGTATAGTTGCCGTAACCGGGATGAACCACCAGCCCCGGGGGTTTATTGACCACCAATAAATCCTCGTCCTCATGCACGATCTGAAGGGGAATGTTTTCAGGGATCAGCTCGATCTTTCTGGGAGGGTGGGGCAGGACCACCGAAACTACATCTCCTGGTTTCACCCGGTAATTGGGCTTTACCGGCTGGTTGTTTGCCAGTATGTTCCCGGCATGGGCTGCTGCCTGGATCCGGCTTCTCGATGTATTCTCAAGCTTGTTGAGGAGGAACTTATCCACTCTCAGTTTTGCCTGACCAGGGTCTGAGGTGAACCTGAAGTGCTCAAAAAGCTCATGGACCTCATCGGCTTCGCCAGACATGATTTAAGGATTGATCAATAATTTCGAATAATAGGACCGCGCTCCGCTCAGGGCCCGGATGAAATAGATACCCGGGGTAAATCCCGACAGATCCAGTGATTGGGACCGGACCTCAGAGTGAAACACCAGCCTTCCCGAACTGTCAAAGATATGGATCAGCAGCTTTTGACCTTCAGCATCCGGGGGTACATCGAACCAGATCCGGTCCGATGCCGGATTGGGATAAATACCAAGCTCCCTGCTTTGGCCTGGAACATCCCGGATCCCGGTGGTCTCATCGTACAAGAAAGGCCTGAACATAATCACTCCTGGGGCGTTGGATGCTTCCCAGTTTCCCATGTTGTAATACATGACCTGCGGATCCGGCCTGTTGTTCCGATCGAGTCCCACATTCAACAGGTACTCCTTGTCCTGTCTCCATCCCACGAAAAATGGTCCGGAAACAGCCACCGGCTCGGAAAACACATACCTGATAAACCCTGTATAGCTTTCGGTGTAGATCGGTTTATACGAGATCTCATCCTCATGGATGATTTCCCCGGGCAAACCACCGGATTCATCCCAGACCATCAGGTTGAAGCTGTAATTCTTCAGGTTGATGGAATCATATACCTGGTTGAAATAGATGTAGACCCCACCCAGCTGATCGAATTTGAAGGAATTGTACCTGATGGCTACCATGGCATTGGCTGTTCCGCTGGCACGCAGTCCATACCCTGCTTCAGCAGTTCCGTCATCATGGGAATAATAATCCTTGAACCACTGGTCGTGGATGACCGTGTCATTGATTTTGGGATCAAAAGCATCGGTTCGAAGGGCGGCTTTGAAACGGATCAGTGCAGAATCGCCCCGTTGAAAGTCAAAGGGGTAGATAAAGGACAACTCGACAAGGGTATCATCGTACGCAGGCAGGTCCGCAGCCGTCGGTGTGCCCGGATCATAGCTTTCATTGTACAGGGGTTCCAGGATGGAAAGGGAACGGGTCACATTCCGGGTAATGGAATCGTTGTTCCGGTAACGTGCCGAGGCAAATGAATTTATGGTGGTGTTGTAAGCTACATCGAAGTGGGACCACGGGATGGAAGTATATTGCTTGAGCATCGAACCCAGGGGCGTATTGAAGGCCACATCCCGGAGGATGGTGTCGGAAGCATTCCGGTTCCGGTCGAGCCTCACATAATCCACATGCCAGTAGTCCACATTGCTTCTTTTGTCGGGATAATCATTGCTTCTGGAAAGGCTGGCCCGGTTCCGGAATCTGAACCTGAATTCGTTGTTGAGAAAACGTTCCTGGGTGATGGGGATCATGGCATGGCTGAATTCGTGGAGGGATCTTCCGGGCACGCGCCAAACATTGATCCACTCGCTCGAATCGCTGGCAAAAAAGTCCACCATCAGGGAATCCTCCTCTTCAGGCAGATCGCATAGTCCGCCGGCCTGATACAAAAAACTGAGGTAAATGCTGTCTGAGGCAGGATACCCGAGGTTGATGGCCTGGCTGGTGAGGTGGTCGGCTACAAAGGTTGCAGGAGAGAGGGTGGCCTGTGCATAGATGGACCCGTCTGCGTCAAGGGCATCCAGGGTGGCTACCCCGTTGGATACGGGATTCACGCAAAAATTATTGTTCACGAAGGCATAAGCATCGGTCCAGATGCTGGTGTCTGCCACCAGGCTGGAGTTTGAGAAATCTTCGAACAAGGGAAGTTCCAGCAAGGTGGCTGCTGTCGATTTTTTTACCCCGTCCTGTTCGCTGTGCCTTTTGGCGGCCAGTGGATTACCATACAGGGGAGTAATCACCTCCTGTGCCTGGATCTTCTCCAGACAGGCAAGGGCGAAGCAAATAACTGCCGCAAGGCTCAGGGTCCTATTCATCCACAAATTCTGTGTCATCACCAAAGCGGGCCGAATCCGGTTCTGGCAACAGTGTCGAGTCCAGGCTGAGCCAGACATCCATCTCCATGCCCATGTTTAACCTCCTGAACTCATCGTATTCCGGGTACTGTCTCCAGACAAATGCCCCGGAGCTATCCCCGGCCTCCTGGAAACTTTCATCGTAGGTAATGGCACCCAGGTTCAGGTAATACCGGGCAATGATCTCCCTGGCCTCTTCCAGTCCTGTTCCCACCAGATCCGGGATCCGCGTGGTACTGCTGCTTAAACCCATTCCCAGCACCAGGTCGATCACAGACCCTTTGGTAATTTCGGTTCCTTCATTAATAACGGAGTCATTATGCTTTTGTTGCAGGACATTGTTTTTTGCATAATCCGGCCTGTATTCGATGGTCCCCTGGATCAATCCGGCATTCTGCATGGCCAGTCTCGCCTGTCTGAAAGAAAGGCCTACCAGCTGTGGCATGGCCACTGTTTCCTGGTTCACTGCGTTCATGGTCAGGAAAATTTTCCGGTTCTTTTTCACCTTTGAATTGCCACTGGGATTTTGTTTGATCACAGTGCCTCTTGGCATTTCCGTGGAAAAGACGGAATCGACCACTTCAAATCGCAGGCGCCTCGAGGAGGTGACGTCCTCAACTTCTTCCTCCGTAAGACCTGTCAGGTCCGGCACGGTAATGGTTTTTCCGTGGTGCGTATAGGCTTTCAGCCACAGCATGGTTCCCAGGAGCAGGATGATGGCAATGGCTACAGCCAGTCCCAGGTGGCGCAGGAATTGTTTTGTGATCAGAAACCTGAGAAAATCCATATCAAAAGCTTTGTATAAAGGTAATTTTTATTCACTGATTTCTATGTGTCTTTGGGTTGAAGGCCGGTTTTGGTAATGACCGAAGACTCCTGGTATACCTCATAATCCGTGTTGATGGACCACAGATCGTGCCGGGCGCCTTCCAGAATATTCTCAGCCACACGCAGACCCATGAGTATGCTGTGATCCTGGTTGTTGTATTTGTACGACCCGTACCTTCCAATGACATGCAGCTGTTTCACGGTATTGAGGTAGCCTTCCACAGGCTTCATCACTTCCCGGTATCCTTTGAAATAGACGGGATAACAGCGGGGCAAGCGCACCACATGGCCCTCCATGGCTTCTCCCTGCGGCACCAGGCCCGTGCGTACGATTTCCTGTCTGGCATTCTCGATCAGGTGCCCATCATCCTGCTTCCACAGGGGATCTTCGAAGTAGCACCAGTATTCCAGGCAGAGAATACTTGCCCGGGATTCCCCATAGACCGAAGGAAGCCAGTTTCTGAAGTTGGTGACCCTCCCCACCTCCACCGAAGGATCATGCACATAAAGCCACTGATCGGTAAATAGGTCCGGACGATCCACGTGCAGATATACCAGGATGGTGTTCCGGAACGTAAGTTTCCTGGATTGTTCCACGATGGATTCAGGAACTTCGGGAAGGCGACTCACCAGCAGGGAGATGGGCATGGTGGAAACAATGTGATCATACTCCCTGGTTTCCCCGTTCTCCAGGGTCAGGGACCTGGCAGTTCCCTCGCGTGTATTCACCCGCTCAACTCCCGTGTTCAGATATACCTGGCCTCCCCTTTCCGTGATTTTCCGTTGCATATTCTCATAAACGGTTCCGGTCCCGCCATTGGGATAGGCAAACTGATCCACCAGCGTGGCATGTTTGTTCCCCCTGCCCTGGAACAGGGCGTTTTTCACCGCTTCAAAAAGACTTAATTTTTTGATTCGCTGGGCGGCGAAATCGGAGTCCAGATCGCTGCAGGAGATGCCCCACAGTTTTTCGGAATAGGTTTTGAAAAAGATGGTGAAAAGCCGTTTCCCGAATCTGCTGGTGACCCATCCTTCAAAGGTGGATGTGTCCCTGGTAGGCGCCAGGCGTTCTCCCAGGTAGCTTAACATACAGCGGGAGGCTTCGAAAAGGCCCAGTCCTTTCAGGGCATTCACGGCGCGGATGGGGTAATCAAAAAAACGCTTTTTATAATAAATCCGGGTTTGCCGGTTCACAATGTCATAGTCCTTGCCCACCACCTCGAGCCAGACTTCATTGATGCTGGTATCGTGACTGAAGAACCTGTGGGGTCCCAGGTCGACCCTTTGGTCCCACAGATCGATGGATTTGGAAAGTCCCCCCACCTGGTTGCTGAGTTCATAAATGTCCAGGCCTGTCACTTTACTGCCCATGGCTTCGGAAAGCTTGTAGGCAGCGGTCATTCCGGCGGGACCCGCTCCTATCACTGCAATTTTCATCCTGCAAAAGTGGAAATAAATTTGGTTTTGGAGAAATATCGGGAGAAAGTCATGGAATCCTGCTCATCCGGTCCCTTACCGAACGGGCCAAATCCGTATCTCCATAATGTTCATATAGCTGGGCAAGCTTCTCATAGGCAGGCCGGTACCTTCCATTGTACCGGATGGCCTGATTCAGGTTGTAAATGGCATTGCTCTTGTCATTTTTATAGGCATAGCAGAGGCCCAGGTTATAGTACCCGGTGTAGAACTTGTGATTGGATTGAATGGCCTGGTTAAACACCGTGATGGCCTGATCCAGCAATTGGGGTTCCTGCCTTACCTGTGACTCCATCAAATAGGTATATGCTTTGATATTCAAGGCCTTATCGTATTCAGGGTAGAACCCAAGCAAGCGGTCCATGGTGGCCCTTGCCTCCTCGAACCGGTAGCTGGCCGAGTAAGCATTGCCCAGATCCAGCATGGCGGCTTCATTGTGCGGATCATACCGGATGGCGTTTTCAAGGCTGATGATCGAGCGGGCCAGTTTTTCCGGATTCTGTTCACGCATGGCCTCATTGAGCAGGGTGTAGCCCCGGTAATCATCTTTGTTCTTTCGCTCCACGATGGCAGCCACCACCACAGAGTCCACTTTCACCTCATAGATCGTATTCCGCGGAGGCCAGAGGCCGTTTTTCAGCTGGAAGGGATGAAGGTAGTTGCAGTAGAGAATGGCGTAGTCCCAGTCATACCTTCCACGGTCGTAATAACGGCTGTAAAACGGACTTGCCTGATCCCTGTGGTTCCTGAAATAGTAGGAGGTATTGGAGTTGCTTACCACGCGTACACTCTGATCCGGAGTCGTCTCCATCTGGGGGAGGATCTCTTCGATGAAATAGTCCGAGGCTGGTTTCAGGCTGTTGGCATAGTAGTCGGTTTCAAACTTCCCATAGCACCCATTGATTCCCCCCGACCATTCGTTGAAGTAGATATAGGTGTTGGGGTAGTTGAGGAGGATATGTCGCAGGGGATGCAGCAATCCGGCCAGCACCAGCAGGCCGACGACGAGGGAGGCTGTCCTTTTTCTGCCCATACCGGCCAGCCGGTGCAGGGCCATGGCTGCCAGGGCCACCATGGAGGGATAAATAAACATCATGTGGCGCCATCCCCCGTAGACATTGGACTCCCTGTAAATGATGAATACCACCGGAAAAAGGACCGTGAACCACAGCATGAAGTAGAAGTAGGCCTGTGTATCTTTCCTCCGGGTGTACCAGGTGTACAGCGAGGCCACCCAACCCAGCAGGATGATGACCGGAACAGTGATCAGGATGTTCTTGGGAATATAATGCCACGGAAGGTGGTCGGACCAATGGATCAGCCCGTCGTAGAGGACCCTGATGGAAACCTGGATATTGGTCATGACCTTGAAGGCCTGAATGGGATGGTTGATGATATCCTGCAGGGCATAGGGCCATGTAAGTACACTGAGCAAATAGCCGGCCAGGGAAATAAGTACCAGGGTAAGCAGGCCCTTCAGGGCAAATCTCCACCAGGGGGCAGAGAAAAATTTCCAGGGCCATTTCCGTACCAGGAGGTACAGTCCGGCAAAGAGGAAGAGGTAGGGAACCAGCAGCAGGCCCCCGATCCTGATCCCGTTGGTCCACCCGATGCCCACTGCGATCCAGAGTGAGGAGCGGAGGCTGATGTGGGGAAGTTTCTTGAGGAAAAGGACCAGGTGGTAGAGGGTGAATATATTTCCCAGGGCAAAGGGCACATCCAGGGGATTGTTAAACGCATGGCCCAGGAACCTGGGAGAAAGGAACATCAGTACCAGGGCCAGCCAGCCTGCCGCATGGCCAGCCAGCAATCTCACCAGCAATCCCGTAAAAAGAATGGCTGCCGCCCCTGTGAGGGCCACCATCACATGCCGCGCTTCATAGGGTACGTCTTCCAGCTTGAACAATTTGATCAGCAGGTAGGTGAAAAAGTCGAAGGACTGGCCATAATAATTCAGTTTGTACTGGGGATCGTTGAGGGCTGAAGGGTCATCCTCGGTGTAGTAGCGGTAGACCTTGGCGGCATGCTGATAGTGTTTTTCATCATCGCCCGATAGCCCGGCCCCGGTGCTAAGCAGGGGAAGGATGATGAATATGGCCAGGGCAGTGAGAAAGAAAGCCAGGCGGAATACGGGGTTTTCCCTGACAAAAAAAAGCTTCCTGATGGAGCTGTCCCTGGCTTCCCTGACAGGCAGCAGGGTATTCCAGGCCAGGTCGAGGGAGAGCCTGGAAAGGATGGAGGGTTTGCCGGCCCGTTGCTCAAGAAAGGGGCTTTCCTGATGGACCGTCAATTCCACGGATTCGAATCCCTGTTTCCCGAGGACCCTTTCGACGATAGCCGGATCGGGATAGCTGTCCCCGCCCCGGATGCGGTTCACATAAAAAAGGGCTTCAGCCGGAATGATGAGTCCGGCCCGCACATCCTCTTTCTTGCCACTGAAAGTAAGGTGGTAAAACCTGGCTTGCCTGGAGTCATCGGGAAGGGGCAGGTGGAAGAATTCATTGGGATTGAAGGATTTTTCTTGCGACAGTTGGGGGAGAATGACCACATAGCCGGAGTTTTTAGTCGCTGTAATTGTTTGCTCCGGGCTTTCCATTTCATGTCCCGAAAACAAAGAACATTCAGACCTTGAGGCATAAATGCTTTTGATCTTTTGCTGAAAAGCCTCTACATATTCTTCTGTAAGGCCGGAGGTACCTTCCCCCTGAAAAAGGAAGCGGAGATGGAAGTCTCGTTTCGCCGTTGCTTGTGCCTTGTCTTTACGTAGGTCCCGGGATCTGCCTTTCGCCATGTCTGCCAACTGTAATCCATCCGAAAATACAAATAATCATTCGAATGAAGGCAAAAAAATAACCAACCGGAGATCGGTCAGTTATCTATGTTCCTGTGAAAGACCCCTTTGCTTAGGCCTTGTGCCTTGGCTCGTCGGAAACGCTCAGTTTCTTACGTCCTTTTTTACGGCGTCCGGCAATCACACCCCGTCCACTGGCTGAAGACATCCGCTCTCTGAACCCATGCTTATTCTTTCTTTTCCTGTTGGATGGCTGAAATGTTCGCTTCATGAGAATATGTTTTGAGGGTGCAAAAGTAGTTATTTTTTTAGATAAACAATCGTTTTGCTGTAAAAAAAAGGCTCTTCAAACCACTCAGAGAGAGGAAACTGTTTCACTGTTTTCCGGAAGGGCCGGAGTTCATCCTCCAGATCCCCTCCCTTCAGGGAGATCAGGCCGTTGGGCATGGAACCGGATACACCCGGACGGATCAGTGGATGGGTCCACTGGTATAACCTGGGGAAGGCAGTCACAGCCCTTGAAACCACATAATCGACCTGAATGTCCAGATCCTCCACACGGCGGTTGATGGCTCGCACATTCTTCATGTCCAGTTGTTCGCACAATTGTTTCACCAGGTGTATCTTTTTGCGGATCGAATCCACCAGGGTGAATGTGGTATGGGGAAACAGGATGGCCAGTGGAATCCCGGGGAACCCTCCTCCGGTTCCCGCATCCATGACCCGGGTCCCCGGCTCGAAACTGAATTTTTTGGCAATGGCCAGGGAATGCAGAATGTGCCGTTCCTCCAATGCGCCGATGTCCTTCCTGGAAATCACATTCACCCGTTCATTGAGCCGGGGCAGAATCCGCATCAAATTCTCATACCGGGAGATTTGTGGAGGATTCAGCTCAGGAAAATATCTCAGGATCAGATCCATGGGGCAGGGCAGAACCGGTATCTAGGGCTTCTCCTCAGAACGGTTCAGGATATTGAGCAGGAGTTCACGTGCCCTGAACAGCTGTGCTTTCACCGTGCCTATGGGAATATCCAGTTCCACGGCAATCTCTTCATAGGAGTATTCTTTGAAATAACGCAATTCAACCAGTTGGCGGTACCGGGGTTTCAGGCGGGACACAATCTTTCGCATGTGCTTGATTTTCTGCTGATTGATCATGTATGCCTCAGGATCCGGAACATCGGATTGGATGAGGGAGGAAGGGGCCAGGGAATCTTCCCCGTCAGCGGTCTGGTCCAGCGAAACATGGCTGGCTCTTTTTTTCCGGATAAAGTCAATGCAGTTGTTGGTGGCTATCTTGAAGAGCCAGGTGGAGAAAGCAAAGTTGGGTGCGTACTGATCGATGTTCTTAAAGGCTTTGCCAAAAGCTTCAATGGTCAGGTCTTCGGCATCAATGGGGTTATTCACCATCTTCAGCAACATGAAATATATGGCGTCGCGGTACCTGCCCAGCAGCTCTCCATAAGCCAACTGGTCGCCTACTTTGGCCTTTTCAACCAGTTCAATATCCTGTTGTGCTTTGAGTGAAAGATTGGGATTTAACTCCATGCTTGATACTTTGATTCAAAAAGGCTGGTGAACCAGAGGATGCCCATGATCAGGGGCACGACCGGATCAAACAGCAGCGAAGGTAGCAATAAATGTTTTTCCTCCAAGCAGCGCATTCCCATATTGAGAACCACCAGCCTGGTGATCAACAGGATGCAGAAAACGGAAGTGGCCAGCCACATCCAGGGAGAAGCAAGGCATAGCCATATCAACGCAGCATAAAGCAGGATCCTGCTGATCCATTCCACACCCAGCCTGAACCTTGAACCTGGCTGATAAAAACTTCCGGCTGAAATGTGTCTTTTCTTCTGCTTGATCCATGCCCTGAAGGTCGTCTCGGGCAGCGACAGGGTATGGGCCTCCCTGCCAAACTCCACAGCTGTGTTTTTGGCTGTTGCATTTTCATTGACAAACAAATCATCATCGCCGGAAAGGAGGTGGTAATGCCTGGCAAATCCTTTGTTCTCAAAAAACAGCGTTTTATCATAGGCCAGGTTCCGTCCCACTCCCATGTATGGGTTTCCCTTGATGGCAAAAGAGAAGTATTGCATGGCAGTAAATACGGTTTCGTAGCGGATGAGCTTATTGAGAAGTCCCCTGCGGGGTTCGTATCCTCCATAACCCAGCACAATCCTTTTTTCCCGGTTCAGATGCGCGCTCATTCGCCTGAGCCATTGCTTGCTCACAGGGTAGCAGTCTGCATCGGTGAGCAATACCTTGTCAAACCGGGCGGCTTTCAGGCCAATGGTCAGGGCGAGCTTCTTGCCCCGCTTATGTTTGTCACTGGCCGGAATGGAGGTGTGACGCAGCTTGTTGTGGAGGGCCGACAGGTGGTTAAGCACGTCTTCACTTTGGTCAGTGGAACTGTCATTCACTACCACCACTTCGAAATGGGGATGGTCCTGTTCCAGGATCAGCGGCAAAAAGCGTTTCAGGTTGTCTTCTTCATTCCTGGCACAGACAATGACAGACACACCGGCATCGGAAGTACCTGCCTCTGCCGGTTTATACTGGGGAAGTTTCAGATAAACCAGCAGGTAGTAGCCCATCTGGATCAGGAAAGCCGCCATGAATGTGCCCAACAGGATCCATTGGTGTAGTTGGGTGATGCTGATAATTTCCCTGATTTCCATGCCCCGTAAATTTAGCTGGCAAATGGTGAAAAGAAAAAGCAGGTTTTCAACAATTGCTTATCTTTGGCTGATCTCAGAATCAGCGGTGAAATTTAATGTCTTACATAAGGATCAGGGAAGCGATGCAAGGGCCGGCATTTTGACAACGGATCATTCCGAAATTCACACACCCGTCTTTATGCCGGTGGGTACAGCCGGAAGTGTGAAGGGGGTGCATCAGCGTGAATTGAATGATGACATTGAGGCTCCGGTCATACTTGGAAATACTTATCATCTGTACCTCCGGCCTGGCCTGGAAGTGCTGCAGGGGGCCGGGGGATTGCATAAGTTCATGAACTGGGACCGGTCCATTCTGACCGATAGCGGGGGTTACCAGGTATTCTCACTGGCGGCCAACCGAAAACTGAGACCGGATGGGGCCCAATTCAGCTCGCACATAGACGGATCCAAGCACCTGTTTACTCCGTCCGGTGTGGTAGATATTCAGAGGATCATCGGGGCCGATATCATGATGGCCTTTGATGAATGTACCCCCTGGCCCTGCGATCACAAATATGCCCGCAATTCATTGAAGCTTACCCACAACTGGCTGTTGCATGGGTTGGAACGCTTTCATTCCACAGAGCCACTGTACGGACACCAGCAGGCTTTCTTCCCCATAGTACAGGGAAGTGTCTACAAGGACCTTCGCCGGGAGTCGGCGGAGTTTGTGGCCGGGAAGGGGGCAGAAGGCAATGCCATCGGCGGGCTCTCCGTGGGGGAGCCTGCGGAACAAATGTATGCCATGCTGGAGGTGGTGAACCAGGTATTGCCGGAAGACAAACCCAGGTACCTGATGGGCGTCGGTACCCCGGTAAATATTCTTGAGGCCATTGCCCTGGGGGTGGATATGTTCGATTGTGTGATGCCCACCAGGAATGGAAGGAACGGCATGTTGTTTACGGCTGCAGGGATCATCAATATAAAAAACCGCAAATGGATGAACGATTTTTCTCCCATCGATGAATCGGACCTCTGTTTTGTGGATATGCAATATTCAAAGGCCTATCTTCGTCATTTAATCATATCCGGGGAAATGCTGGGGGCACAGATAGCCAGCCTGCATAACCTGGCATTTTACCTCTGGCTGGTCCGAAAGGCACAGGAAGAAATTAAAAGTGGAACTTTCGCCTCATGGAAGGAAAGAATGATACCCGTTTTAAGTACAAGATTATAAGGTTTCTTGGCCTTAAGATCCTGGATATCTATGTGATCCGGAAGTTTCTGGGGACCTTCCTTCTGTCCATTGTATTGATCCTTTCCATCGTGGTGATTTTCGACCTCTCGGAGAAAATCGACGATTTTTTGGAAAGCGGTGCCAAACTCAACGTGATCCTGTTTGATTATTACCTGAATTTCATTCCTTACTTCGGGGTGCTGTTTTCCTCCCTGTTTGCCTTTATCGCGGTGATCTATTTCACCAGCAGGATGGCCTATAATACAGAGATCATTGCGATCCTGAACAGTGGAATGAGCTTCAGGAGGTTTTTACTTCCCTACGCCATCTCAGCCACCCTCATTGCGGGGGTGTCCTTTTACCTGAGTGACCAGGTGATCCCGGAAGCAAATAAGGTGAAGCTGGATTTTGAGGAACGTTATGTGAAAAAAGCCCCCATCAATTTCAAGACCAAGGATTTTCACCGGCAAATCGAGCCCGGGATCTACGTATATCTGCATAGCTACAGCAATGTGTCCAAAGTGGGGTATCAGTTTACCATTGAAAAATTTGTTGATGGAGAATTGGTGTCCAAAATGTCAGCTGATCAAATCCGGTGGGATACCACCGTCAACAAATGGAGGGCCAGGAGGTATTACATCCGGACCATCGATGGACTGAAGGAAACCATCGAAGAGGGCAGACAGATCGATACGACCCTGGCCATGCATCCCGATGATTTCAAGATCAGGCTTACCATCGTAGAAACCATGAGCCTGAAAGAACTGGATGAATTTATACAGGAGCAGCTGATGAAGGGCGAGACCAATGTGACCTCCTATCAGATCGAAAGGCACAACCGCATAGCCTTTCCCTTTTCCACCTTCATCCTTACACTCATTGGGGTCACAGTTTCTTCCCGTAAGATGCGCGGAGGGGTGGGCATGCAGATTGCCCTGGGGGTGGTTTTTGCCTTCACCTACCTCCTGTTTACCCAGTTTTCAAAACAATTTGCCATCGGGGGCATGTTACCGGTCATGGCGGCTGTGTGGCTCCCCAATGTATTTTTCCTGATCATAGCCCTTTTCCTTACGCGAATGGCCCCCAAATAGGAAGCTGATCCTCCCGGGAACATTTTAAAAAACAGCTTTAGTACAGCTTTTTTTTCGTAAGATTGTATCGCTAACCAAAACCAGAAGCAATGTCCTCAGATAAGAAGGTCAAAGAGTTACAACAGCGCCGCAAAGAGGTGCAACAGGGCGGTGGCGAAAAGGCCATTCAGAAGCAGGTTGCCATGGGCAAAATGACGGCCCGGGAGCGCATTATCAAACTGCTGGATGAAGGCTCATTCAACGAATATGACATGTTTGTTGAACATGAAGCCAGGGATTTTGGCATGGAACAGAAAATCCTGCACGGAGATGGCGTGATCACCGGAACCGGCACCCTGGGTGGGAGGCCCGTTTGTATTTTTGCCCAGGATTTTACAGTGGCAGGCGGATCGCTGGGATCCATGCATGCCCGGAAAATCACCAAGATCATGGACCATTCCCTGAAAATGAGGATGCCCCTGATCGGGATCAATGATTCCGGAGGTGCCCGTATCCAGGAAGGAGTGAACTCCCTGGCCGGGTATGGGGAGATCTTTTTCAGAAATACCCTGGCTTCCGGGGTCATCCCTCAGATTTCTGTGATCCTTGGACCTTGCGCTGGAGGAGCGGTGTATTCACCGGCACTCACCGACTTTGTGTTCGTGGTGGATAGCATTTCCAAAATGTTTATCACCGGACCGGAAGTCATTAAAACGGTCCTGGGCGAGGATATTTCCATGGAGGAACTGGGTGGAGCCCGGGTGCACAGCGAAACCACGGGCAATGCACACTTCTTCTCTGAGTCAGAAGATGAATGTTTTGAGCAGATCAAGTCCCTGTTGAGCTACCTGCCCTGGTCCAATACAGATGTGCCCGAGCCAAAAAAGGTCGTTGAGCCCCTGTCATCATATAACATATCGGAAATCGTTCCTGGAGATAAGCGGCAACCCTATGATGTAAGAAATGTCATAAAGGCTGTGACCGATGGTTCCGATTTTTTTGAAATTCAGGAAAGCTGGGCTGCCAATATGGTCATCGGTTTTGGAACCATGAACGGCCGAACCGTGGGTTTTGTAGCCAATCAGCCCCTGGTGCTGGCTGGCGTGCTGGATGTGGATTCCTCGGATAAGGCAGCGAGGTTTATCAGGTATTGTGATGCCTTTAATATACCCATCGTTACCTTTGTTGACCTGCCGGGCTACCTGCCGGGAGTGGACCAGGAACATGCAGGGGTCATCCGTCACGGAGCCAAGGTATTGTATGCCTACAGCGAAGCCACAGTGCCCAAGATCACCGTCATTATTCGAAAAGCCTATGGCGGTGGATATATAGCCATGAACTCCAGGCACCTGAGGGCCGACTTTGTGTTTGCCTGGCCCGATGCGGAAGTGGCGGTCATGGGACCCGAAGGGGCTGCCAACATCATTTTCAGAAGGGAGATCGCCGCCGCGGAGAATCCGGAGGAAATGCGGGCCCAGAAGGTCCAGGAGTATAAGGAGAAATTTGCCAATCCCTATGTGGCCGCCGCAAAAGGATTTATCGATTCGGTGATTGAACCGGGAGAGACCCGGAAATCTTTGTTGCATGCCCTGGAAGTATCGGGTGATAAAAGCGTGGGCATGCCAGCCAAAAAACATGGAATTCCCCCATTTTAAATCGCAGCCATGAGTAAAAAAGAAAAGCATTCAGAAGAGGAGTCACCCGAGGATAGCACACTGGAAAACCTTGAAATCGGGAATGCCCTCTATGTAACCAGGCTGACCGCCAAATTCAAGCAACGGAAGAACTGGGAGCGGCCAAACCTGCGAATGGTCCTGGCTGTGATTCCCGGAACCATACAGAAGATCATGGTGAAAGAGGGAGAAAAGGTGGAGGCTGGCACCCCCATGCTGATCCTGGAGGCCATGAAAATGAGAAATGAAGTCCTTGCTCCCGTCGAAGGGGTGGTTCGTCGCATCCATGTGCAGGAGGGGGAACAGGTTCCCAAATCGCATCTGTTGGTGGAATTGGATTAGGCAGGACCTTCCCAGATCACAAAATCCTTCAGTTCGCCGGGCAATTGTGGGTTCTTCTGAAAAATTCCATACATGGAGGAGCCGCTTCCGCTGAGAGAGGCATATTGGGCCCCAGCCCGGTAAAGGGATTCTTTCAGTTCCCTGATCAGGGGAAATTTTGCCCCAAGGCTTTCCTCGAAATCATTTTCTACAAGCCCCGGCCACTCTGCAACAGGCGCAGAGATCACCTGTTTCAGGGAAACCTCCGGGAGTTCAGGTTTGACCCCCGCGTAGGCCTCGGCTGTGGAGACATGGATCCCCGGAAAGAGCAGCACCAGGTACAATCCTTCCAGATCGACCTTTACCGGGCTCAGGATCTCACCCCGGCCTTCCATCATCATGGGACCCTGGTGCAGGAAGAAAGGACAATCACTGCCCAGCTGGCCGGCCAGTTCTTCCAGCCCTTCAGGGCTTATGCTCTGCGTGGCCAATTGATTCAGGGTAAGCAGGACCAGGGAGGCATTGGAGGATCCCCCACCCAGTCCCGCTCCCACAGGGATCTGTTTATGGAGGTGAATGGCCACGGGGGGCAGGGCAGTTTCGCGTTGCAGCAAACGCCAGGCTGCTGTCACCAGATTGCTTTCAGGTTCAGTGTCGATGTTGATTCCTGACTGGCTGAATTGGAAGGTCTGGGCTCCTTCGGGCAAAGCCTTGATCTCAAGGATGTCACAGAGTCCGGTGGGGTACATGACCGAACGGATGTTGTGAAAGCCGTCCTTCCGTTTTTCAAGGATCTGCAAGCCTATGTTTATTTTGGCTGGAGAGTACCGTATCATGCAAGATAAAGATATTGCATTTTTCAACATTTGTTAATTAAAACTTCAGAGGGAGTGTGTATAAGTAAGCTTCGGGGTCACGGGGGCGCTCATGGGGGTTTGTTACCTTTATGGCCCAAATTCGATTTTCATGGCCAAACAAGCTAGTACCCCTTCCAGGAAGAATCCTGCCATAGCTCTTGATTATGGCAAAATCCCACCTCAGGCGCCCGACCTGGAGGAAGCCGTATTGGGGGCCATCATGCTTGAGAAAGATGCCATTCTCTCGGTGCTTGATATACTGGAACCAGGCAGTTTCTACAAAGAGTCTCATCAGCAGATCTTTGAAGTGGCACAAAGTCTTTCCCAACAGGAAAAACCCATTGATTTGCTGACGGTGACCGAAGAGCTCAGAAAACTGGAGAAACTGGAAGCGGTCGGGGGGGCGGTCTATATATCCCAGCTCACCTCCCGGGTGGGATCAGCGGCACACCTTGAATACCATGCCCGCATTGTGGCACAGAAATATATACAACGGGAGTTGATCAGGGTCTCTTCGGACATACAGGAACGTGCTTTTGATGAAAGTACCGATGTGGACGACCTGCTTGATTATTCTGAAAGGGAATTGTTGAATATCGCCGAGGGTCACATCAAGAAAGAGACCGTGAAGCTGTTGAAGACAGCCATTGAGCAAATTGAGGAAGCAGGCAAGAGGGAAGACAGCCTGAGCGGGGTTCCTTCAGGTTTTACCCGCCTGGACAGGCTTACCTCCGGTTGGCAGAAATCCGACCTGGTGATCCTGGCTGCCCGCCCATCCATGGGTAAAACAGCCTTTGTGCTTTCCATGGCCAGGAACATGGCAGTGGATCACAGCCGGCCGGTGGCCTTCTTTTCCCTTGAAATGTCTTCCATACAATTGGTCAATCGCCTGATCATTGGAGAAACGCATCTGGCCTCTGACAAGATCCGAACGGGTCGTTTGGAAAATTATGAATGGGAGCAATTGGAATATAAGATCAAGGACCTGGAAAAGGCCCCTGTTTATGTGGATGATACACCTGCCATCTCCATATTTGAATTCCGGGCCAAGTGCAGGAGACTAAAGCAAAAATACGATATTCAGGCTGTGGTCATCGACTACCTGCAGCTAATGACTGGTTCCAAGGAGTCCGGAAGCCGTGAACAGGAGGTGAGCAACATTTCCAGATCCCTGAAAAGTGTTGCCAAGGAGTTGGACATCCCGGTGATTGCGCTTTCTCAGTTGAACCGAAGCGTGGAAATGCGCTCCGGGAACAAGCGGCCCCAGCTATCAGACCTGCGGGAATCCGGAGCCATCGAACAGGACGCGGACCTGGTGCTGTTCATTCACCGGCCCGAGTATTATGGCATTGATGTGGACGAGGATGGAAATTCTCTGAAAGGAATTGCAGAAATCATTGTGGCCAAACACAGGAATGGCCCCACGGGTGATATTCATCTGAAGTTTATCAGGGAGTATGCCAAGTTTGTGGATCTGGATGATACCCTGGCCATGGTGGAGGACGATGAGAATGGTCTGATCATCCCTTCAAAAATGAACCATGATGAGTCAGGGGGTGGTGTGACCAACAATGACATTGGCACCAACAATGGATTTGATGATTCTGCTCCTTTTTAGAAGGGCTGAATCATCCAATCCTCGATGACCAATTCCTTTTCAAAATCTGGAAATCCCCGGTCAAAGGGCTGCATCATCCACTCCTCGATGATCAGTTCCGCTTCGAAATCCGCCGGACTAAGCTGGAAAGGCCGGGCCATCCAATCTTCGATACTCAGCTCTGCTTCAAAATCTGCCGGACTAAGCTGGAAAGGCCGGGTCATCCACTCCTCGATGTCCAGCTCTGCTTCGAAATCTGCAGCGCTGAGCTCAACCGGTGGGGTCATGGATTTATCCCCGCCTTCAGGGTCTGGATTTGCCCAGGCCAGGACCGGACCGACAAAAATGAATACTCCAAGGAGGAATGCTTGTGGCATCCATGAAATCAGGTGTCTGTTTGTCAATATTTGTGCTTTCATATCAGTTTCATTGAATTAGTTATTCAGGAGGATTAACATTATTGGCCTCTTATTGTTCAATGAATGTAAAAAAAAGTTCAACAAAATAGAAAGCAAACCCAATTTACGGGCATAATACCGGTTCACGGCCATCCAGCTAGAACCACGAGCTTAGCATCCAATCCTCCACCTGGATTTCCTCTTCCAGAATAAACGGACGGGTCATCCAGGGTTCAATGGAAAGTTCCGCTTCATGGTAGCTGATCTCGAAGGGTTCAGTCATCCAGGGTTCTATGGAAAGCTCCTCTTCATAGTAGTCGGTTTCGAAGGGT
>CBDTYO010000014.1:0-20553 GCA_965364615.1 uncultured Bacteroidia bacterium | reverse complement strand
GATCTTTGTTTTCACAAATGTTTCCCACGGCATGCCGCTCACCCGCTTGATCAATTCTCCTGCGACCAGGTAGAGGATGTTGTCATAATCATACTTGGTGCGAAAGGCCGATACCGGTTCAAAATACTGAAAGTTGGTGAGCATGTCATGGATGGTAAAATCTGAGCCGTCAGGCCATTTTTGCAAATCCCCTGCTCCCAGCCCCAGGCCGCTCCGGTGGGTCAGCAGGTCCTGCACATTGAAATTCCGGGTCACATAATCATTGTACATCTTAAATTCAGGGATGTGATCCACCACCTTGTCCAGCCACGATAACTTGCCTTCTTCCACCAGAATGGCCAGGGCAGCCGATGTAAAGGCCTTGCTGTTGGAAGCGATGGCAAATGAGGTGTGTTCATCCACTTTTTCTCCAGTCTCCACCGATTTCACCCCATAACCCCTTGCGTGTACTATCTCCCCGTCCTTAACTATTCCCACTGCCACTCCGGCTACCGTGAACTTCTCCATGGCCTCTTCCACCAGTTGATCAATTTCTTTGGGCGAGAGCTGGCTGCTTACCGGCAGCAGCGTGGCCAGGAAGAATAGGATCCCCAGCATGGTCCGTATAAGTCTCAGGTTCATCATTGCAAATGATTTTGGCTTTTATAATTTCCTGGATACAAAAAATCCATAACTGTAGTATTCCTTGTATTCAAGGTACATTTCATATTCCTGCTTCGAATCCCATAAGATAGATGGCTCCTTCCGACCAGATCAAATCAAACTCCTCCTTCTCAAAGGGCGGCTTTTCCATCGAAGCCTGATGGGTAGAGACCCGGTTTTTCAGATCCCTTTTGGCGGCACGGGCCTCCAGTTCCTCCAGGAATTCGGGAAAGAGATCAACCGCGGTGATATGTCCATCCAGGGATTCTGCCAGGGTCAGAGTTTGTCCGCCGGTACCACATCCGATATCCACAATTTTCAGGTCCTTTTGCCGCTCCAGTCCGGTCATGTTGATGGCTCTTCTGGTTTCTTCAACACCCCCAGGACCCTGTCTTTGCTGATGTCTGTGAAGATCTATGAGCAGTGAAAACTCGTTCATGGACTTAGATAACCAGCGATTAAGATAGGCAAATAATTCTACCTTTACATATGCAGCTGGAGAAACACAGCCGGGGAAAAACCATTACCCTGCTTACCCTGATCGTGGCTGGAGAGGCCATCTTTTTTTTGCCTTTTGTCCTGGCCAGGGTGTTTCGTCCCACCATGCTGGATCTGTTCGGAATTACCAATACGGAGTTGGGACTGTGGTTCTCCGTCTATGGAGTGGTGGCCATGGTTTCCTACCTGCTGGGAGGCCCGCTGGCAGACAGGTTCCCTGCCAGGAACCTCATGGCCATTGCGCTTTGGCTCACATCGGCAGGCGGAATACTAATGTTCCTGCTCCCCTCCTCGGCCATCATGTTGTGGATCTATGCCTTCTGGGGATTTACCACCATCTGCCTCTTCTGGGCAGCCATGATCAGGGCCACCCGGGAGTGGGGCGGGACCTTTTTTCAGGGCAGGGCATTTGGCTGGCTTGAAGGCGGAAGGGGAGCAGTGGCAGCCCTGTTGGCCACCCTGTCTTTTCTGTTGTTTTCCCAGATCCGGAGTTTTCAGTGGGTCATTCTGGCTACCTCTGCCGGCACCTTGTTGAGCGGCATATTGGTCTGGCTGTTTATCCCGCTGAATTCCGCTGAACGAACCCGTCAGACAAACCACGAGCTCATCAGGGATATTGCAACCCTCCTTCGTAAAAGAAGCACCTGGTTGCTAACCATCATCATTTTATGTGCATACTCGGGTTACAAGATCACGGATGATTACTCTTTGTTTGCCCGGGAGGTACTCGGGTTTTCAGAGCTCAGTGCAGCCGGCATCGGAACCATCTCCCTCTGGATCCGTGCCCTGGTAGCGATCCTGGCCGGGTACCTGGCCGACAGGTTTCACAGGGTGGGGGTCATTTTGGTGGCTTTTGCCCTGACCCTGGCCGGAGGCCTGCTCATTGGCCTGCAGATCTTCCAGGAATTAGCCGCATGGCTGTTAATGAATCTGGCGCTGACTGCAGCAGGCATCTATGCAGTAAGGGCCCTGTATTTTTCGGTGATGAAAGAAGCCAGGATCCCCGTGGGTCTCACCGGAACGGCGGTGGGAATGGTCTCTTTTGCTGGTTTTGCCCCTGAAATTTTCATCAGCCCCTGGATGGGCCTTTTGCTGGATCGCTCTCCAGGGGCTGCCGGACATGCCGATGTATTTTTGCTGCTTTCCGCCTTTTCCGTGACCGGACTGGTGGCCGCATGGCTCTTCTACCGATCCGTCCGGCACTGATCCGGGTCCTTTATATTAAAGATCAAAGCTCCAGTAACATCCAGATGGAGCAGGTGGTATGGCCCGAGTTGCCCAGGGGTCCGGCAAGCTCGCGGAATCCCAGCTTTTCATAAATCCGGACCGCTTTGGAGAAGTGGGGCATGCTTTCCAGGTACAGCTTCTCATAGCCCATTTCCCTGGCCGACTGGATGCACATGTTCATCAGGGTCCGGCCGATCCCCTTCCCCCTGATTTTTTCTGAGAGGTAGTATTTGACCAGCTCGGCACAGCCTTTATCCAATCCTTCAGTGGGGTAAACGCCACAGCAGCCTTCCGGGCTCCCCTCCACTTCTGCCACCCAGAGAATCGATCCTGGAATGCTGAACAAGGCATGGAGATCGTCGGTGGTGGGATCCGAATACACGGTTCCATGCTGCGGCGCCCCATGCTCTTCAAATACCTGCCTGATCATGCGGGCAAGCGCATGGTTATCCTCCGGTCTAAGCTCCCTGTAAACTGGTGCGGAATGCATGGCTGTAAAAATAGTTTTTCTGATTCAAATGTATTTACTTACAAAAAAAAAGCATCATGAAATCCGGAATCTTACATGTTAGCGCCAGGGCCCTCCTGATGACCTTGTTGCTCCCCTTGATTTTCTCAGCCTGCAAACAGCTTCAGGCAGAGGGGAGTGAGGCGGTCAACCCCGACGAGAGGGCCAAAGAGTTTTACGATCAATACTGTGCCAATTGTCATGGTACCGACCTGAGGGGCGGCAATGCCCAGAGCCTCCTGGATGGGATTTGGCAGTATGGGGACGGACAGGGATATGTGAGCCGCAACATCAAATTTGGCATTCCCCACCTGGGCATGCCTTCCTATGAAGAAAGCCTTACGGATGAAGAGATCAGTCTCCTGGTGGATTATCTCTATGCAGAGCAGATGAAGGCCGGTGTTACCAAACCAGATCCGCCATCCAAGCTCGAAAGCATAGAGTATACCATCGGCAGTGAGATCTGGGTGGATAACCTGGACGTTCCCTGGGCCATTGTCTTTCTGGACAGCAAAACCGCCCTGATCACGGAGCGTTCCGGGAATCTGAGAATGGTGGTAAATGGAGAGCTACTGGCTGAACCCGTGAAGGGTATTCCAGAGGTATTGAATGAAGGACAGGGCGGGCTGATGGATGTAAATGTCGATCCTCAATATGAGGAAAATGGATGGATCTATCTTTCCTACAGTCACTCGCTGGAAGCTGCACAGGATGGGCAGCGGCCGCCGGCAATGACCCGTCTGGTCAGGGGCAGGATCCGGGACATGGAATGGGTGGACGAAGAGGTGATCTATGAAGCACCCCATGAAAGCTACAGGACCACCCGGCACCACTATGGGAACCGCATAGTATTTGATAAAAAAGGTTACCTGTATTTCAGCATCGGAGACAGGGGAGCACAGGATCAGGCCCAGGACCCCCAAAGGCCCAATGGCAAAATTCACAGGATCTTTCCAGATGGAAGTGTACCCAAGGATAATCCTTTCAGGGAAACCGGACTTCCCACACTGTATACACTCGGCAACCGGAATCCCCAGGGCCTGTCCGTTCACCCGGAAACAGACGAGGTTTGGGCCGCAGAGCACGGACCACTGGGAGGGGACGAGCTTAACCTGATCCGGAAAGGAGTCAATTATGGCTGGCCGGTCATCACCTACGGCAGCAACTACAACGGTACTCCGGTTTCGGATCTGACCCGGAAAGAAGGATATGCCCAACCGGCCCTTTACTGGAAGCCTTCCACCGCTGTATGCCCCATCGAGTTCTACCAGGGAGAAGCCTTCCCAAAATGGAAGAACAAACTACTTGTGGGTGCCCTGAAATTTGAAGATGTCAGGCTGCTGGACATAGAGCAGGACAGGGTCATGCACCAGGAGGTGATCATGAAGAATTATGGCAGGGTCAGAGACATCGGATTGGATCCGGCCGGGAATATATACGTGGTGGTCAATAAACCCGGCAGGGTAATCAAACTCTCTGCCCTGGCCGAACGCACGGGCCAGTGATCTATGTGATAGAATTTCATCCATTATGCCATAGTTATGCAAAAGTTGTATATCCTGACAGTTTTGTACCTGGTGGCCATGCTTTGTGGTTGTTCCGAAGCCGAGAAGACCTATGTCTCGGTGGTATTTGATGTGGAGGACTATATTTCCCCCGTATCCGACAGTGTGGATGGGATTCCACGATGGTTGGCTGAAACCATGAGCGAAGCTGGGGTCACCGGTACCTTCTTTGTTATAGGCGAGAAAGCCCGTTCCCTGGAGGCCCGGGGAAGACAGGATGTGATCGGGGCCATGGCAGCGCACGATATAGGCAGCCACACCCATTTCGGATCCATCCATCCCACCGTGACGGAGATCCTGGAATATGCTTCCTGGGATGAGGGAGTGTTGGCCATGCTGGAGAATGAATCGACCGGATTTGACGAGCTGGAAAGGATCTTTGGAGTTCAGGCAAAAACTTTGGCCAGGCATGGGGGATCCTATGGCCCGCAGCTTGTTTATGCCCTGGGACAGATGGGTAAGGGCTATGTCTACTCTCCCGTTCATCTTCCCCAAAAAAATGCTGTCTGGTTCTGCAATACCCTGAATTTCCATGGAGATTACGGGAATTTTGATGATTCCTATTACCGGGACGATCTTTTTGATCCCCTGCTCGAAAGCCTGAAAGAAAATTTTGCACAGGATATGGAAGGAGTGGATGTGGTTTCCTTTTTTGCCTGTCACCCCACCAAGGTGAGGGCCGAGCAATTCTGGGATTTCAATTTTTACGAAGGGGCCAATCCCCCTCCTGACAGCCTCATTGCCCCTGCTTTGAGACCGGCAGAAAGCATGGCCACCGCCCAGAAGAATTTCCGCAGGCTGATGGATTTTGTGAAGGAGCAGGAAAACCAGGGGATGATCGAAATTACCACCTACGGCGATCTGATGGAACGTTTTTCCTACCAGCCCGATCTGATAAAAAAAGCAGATCTGCTAAGGGTGGCCGGGGCGGTCACCTCCTCCGGGCAGGTCGTGTATGACGATGTGTATTCACCTGCTGAAGTATTTTCCGGACTGGTACATTCATGGGTGGAATATGCCAAATCGGGCAGGGTGCCCGGAAAGCTGGATCGCCACAGCCCCCTGGGGCCCATGTCCATGCCCCCGGATACGCCGGAGGTTTCCTCGGTCTCCTTTGACCAGTTGCTGGAGTTGGCTGCCCGCGCAGCCGATACCCTGACCAATATGGGTTATCTTCCTGCCATGCTGAAACTGGGGGATCAGATGGTGGGTACGGGATCGCTGCTTCACCTTTTCAGCACTGCTTACCTGGATGTGGCCTCAGGATCGCAAAGGGAGAGTTACGAGGTGATCCCTTTTGATCCCTTTCCCAGGGAAAACGAGGAAGCCATTATATCCGAGGTGGAAGGTTTCAAGCATTGGATAGTGCATCGTCCCGACCTGGATATGTCTCACCTGGTGGCCATGACCAGAATGCAGCTGTGGACCCTGAAACCGGCACATGAGATCAAGTAGCGGCAGTTTATCTGAAGATCAGATAAGCCAATAGGAGCAGGCCCAGGATCAAGGCGGTCAGGGCAATGAATATCAGGCGCAGCCTTTTGTTCCGTTGATCTTTCAGGGTGAGCATCGTCATAGCATCCTCATCGATCTCCTTCAGGCAACTTTCCAGTTGCCTAACCTGGAAATTGTGCTGGGCTATTTGGGCCCATGCTCCCAGTGCAAAAGCAAGCAACACAGCTGCTGTGAATACCAGGTAATCCGTCAGGTCCAGGGGACGAACCTCGCCGTATTTGAAATAAAAATAGTAGAGAGAGCCAGAAACAAAAATCAGGACGTTGGACAGGGCTCCTATGTAGAGCGACTTCACATAGCGTTTCCTGTAGAACCGGATCCGGTTTTCCAGGGAGGTGCGTACGACAGGTGGTGAGACAGTGTCCCGGGGGATTTTCCTGTACATCTTCCATTGGAACCAGATGGTCCAGCAAAGCAGAGCCAGCAAAGCAGCCATGGCGATAAGCATCCTTTGATTCCCTGCATAGAGGATCATGATTCCGATCAGCGAGATTCCTATGAGGGTTTTTAACACCACATCAAAAGTCAGCCCCTTCCTGAACAGTTGGGTAATGTCCCTGGACTTTTGCCCCAGGAACTTCTGGATATCATTTTCCGACAATTTTTTATTCTCAAATCCCTGTTCGTTTTTCCAGGCCGTTTTCAGGGAATCCATATCTATTGTTTTCATGTCATTGTAGTTTTTTAATGATTTCGGCCAGCCTGTTTTTGACACGAACGATCCTGACGCTTACATTTTTTTCCGTGATCCCGATGGTTTCTGCGATCTCCTTGTAGCTGAGCTCTTCCAGCCAAAGGAGGATAATGGCCCTGTCTATCTTCTTCAATTGGGATATGGCTTTGTGCAACAGCCTGATCTCTTCTGAAAGGTCATAATCCTCACCCGGGTCATAGCCGATCTCATGGGCTTTGGGTCCTTCCGAAAAAAAGGCAGGTTTGGAGGTCCTGTTGAGGGCTGTGTTCAACGCCACCCGGTACATCCAGGTGGAGAACTGGGACTTGCCCTGGAATGAGGGAAAGGAACGCCACAGTTGCAGGACTATCTCCTGCTGAAGATCTTCCCTTTCTGACGGATTGCTGCAATAAGCATAGCAAATCTTATGCAGGATGCTTTGATGCCGGTGGATCAGTTCCAGGAAGCGTTTATCGGTCCGTTCGTGTGTCATTGACTGAGTGCTTTTATTGGGTTAGTCAATGGTCCGGACAAAAAACTACAAATCCTATGGAATAATTTTTACAGCTTTGGTTTCAATCATTTCCTGAAGTTCCTCCAGGAGGGCCTGTTCATGCCGGTCAATATAGCTGTCTTCGGATGCGATGTGGAGAATCATATCCATTTCGGCACGTGTGATCTGGTGATCTTCGATGGCTTTCTCAATCATTACTTTCAGACGTGCGGCACTTTCACTGATAGGCATAGTCAAACTGTATTTGTTTCAGTATTAAAAATACAATTTAATATTTGATTATTCTCCTGGAGGAGAAGTATTCGCCATCCAGCATAATCCGCATGACATAGAGACCCGATGTCAGATCTGTCAGATCCAGGATCTGGTGGCCGGGATACTCCAGGACGTAGGTATGCACATGTTTACCCTTTGAATCATACAGTGCTAAGGATGATTCACCTTGATGATCTCCCCGGATTTGCACATGGAGTTGGTCATGTGCCGGGTTTGGATAAAGGCTAAAAGCAGCATGATTCAGGAGCTTTGTTTGAGGCTCAGTGCCCAGGGCCCACCTGGTCAGATTCCATTCCACTTCTGTTTGCTGATAGGTCTTGGTATCAAGGGGTCTAAGCCAGCTCGACTCATCGGTAATCGTGGCCAGCAACGTATTCGCTCCTCCAGCTAAATCTGTGGCGCGTACAATGACCGAATCCACATCTTCTCCGATCAGGACTCCGTTTAAATGCCATGTTCGGTGCAGGGTGTTGGGATCCGGATAGGTCAGGTCAAGCTTAAATACCAGGGAATCGGTGGGCAAATCCACATCATTTGTGATGGGTTCATAGTTTTTCAGAGGCGGGGTCAGCTCATAAATACTCTCTATGGTTCCTTCACGGCACACAGCACATAAAACTTCGTCGAGGTACCTCATTAAACAGTATTCATGGGGCCTGTACCAGGTAGGTGATTCGGCATGGGCATACAAACCGATTTCTTCATCACCATACCAGTTGCGCCATCTGAGCTTTTCCAGATCGGTCTCCTGGGTCATGTTCTTTGCCTCGGCTGCGTATTGGGCTCCAGCCCAGTATTCATCGCCCAGGTCCGCAAAGGAATGTCCCAGTTCATGCAGGGCAATATCTTTGGAATCTGCATGCAGGGAGGCGGTGGCCACCCAGCCGCCTGATCCACCATAGGCGGCCGAGTTGACCAGCATGAATACCTGGTCGTATTCAGGAAGGTTGGATGCAAGCACATTGGTCACATTGGAATTTCTCGTGGGAACCAGCAAGCGTTCTATGCCCGCATAGTTAAATGTACTCCCGAAGTAATTATCGATAAGATTGTTCGGATCCGTGGCAGCTCCCTGTTCATTGGATGGGACACTGATGGAAAAGGTATTAAAGAAGTTTCTGTACCTTGAATAGGGATCTACTGTAAAAAGCAGGTTAAGGTAGTCCTCTGCGTAGTCCCGGAAAGCGGCCAATTCACTATCCAAAAAACCATCTCCCAGCATCACCAGGTTGATGTAGTAATCTGTATCCCCTTGATACTGAATGGTATCCACCCGGAAAGTTTGACCCTGGATACCGGACGGAGAGGCAATCAAGAGGACAATAGCGGTGCACAGACAATTGTAGATGTGTTTCATGGTATGGGAGTTTTTAATAAGATTTCGCTTTCGGAATCAGGCCCGGTAATTCTTTTAAGCAAGGCGAAACTTGCGCCGGGCTCCAGCTGCAACCTGACACTGAACTCGGCCGTGTCAAGGGAGATCATTTTGTACTCCAGTTCGCGTGCATCATTCACAAATTCCATGGGTTTGTCCAGGGGATTGGGAATATGGATGGTTTTCATGATACCCTGATCTGCGTCCAGAACCTCCAGTGCAAGATCGCCCCTTTCGGGCTGAAGGGGAGGAGTCGCGACAATCTTTACACTTCCCTTCGCTTCCGCCGCATTGATCAGTCGTGCTGTGTAGGTTGCATTTACGGTGTCCCTGCTGATCTCAAAATTCAGAAATAGGATCCGGGGGGTATTTCCGGCATTGCTTACAGGGGAAGGTGCAGGGGATGCGTGTCTGGATACATTGCACGATAGGAGGATGCACCCCATGCAAAGCAACAAGAATACCGGTAGTTCATGGCTGGACCGATTCATTTGCTGTCAATTAAACTTTGCGGGGTGCAGTCGACCTTACTCTGCGAATGCGATCGATATCTTATCCAATATAAGCAATAATAGGGTTGATGTCAAACGAATGTTTATCTCATCGCATTCCCTGCATATTTTGTGCTTGTACTCACGTGCTTCAAACCAAACACCGGCCTGAGTATTCCGACCCTCCGGACAATGAATTCGTAGCAGGCCATGGATCCTGCGAATGTAAATATCAAGAGCAGGAAAAGTTTCACCAGGGCAGAGATTTCAAAGGGAACAATGAGGTAGGATCCCACATAGAGAAAGATCATGTGCAGGATATAGACCGGGTAAGCAGCCTGACTAAGGTAGCTCAGGGCTTTGCCCGGATGGTTGAGGTACCTGTAACCAAATCCGAATATGGCAAAAATCCACAGATTGGACTCCATGGCTTTCAAGTAGTTGGGTGCCATGAGCTCAAACGCCATCAGGCGAAAGGTATACATAGCAGCAGCCAACAGGAGCAACAGCCACCTCCACTTGCTTACCATCTTCCAGAATGCATCTCCCGAATGAACGATAATAAAACCAAATAGAAAGGCCAGCAATCCCAGCAAAAATCCATGCAGGGTCATGGAATAGGTCTCAAAAGATTCTGGCTGAACACATACTGCTTCGATCACAAAAACTCCCACAATGACCAGCAATCCCGGTAAGGTCCCAAACAGCCTCTTCAGGCTCCTGCTGACTTTTCCCGATTCATGCTTCTTCAGGTAGAAGAAGAGGGGCGAAAGAACCAGTACATATACGAATATGTTGGCCAGGAACCACAGGTGACTGACCTGGAGGGAGTAGGCAATGTCCTGGTTGTAGTATTTCTGCCAGACCAGCAGGTGCAGGGGAACAATGCAAAGGATCCCGAAGAGGAAGGGGACAAGGATCCTCCTGGTCCTCTCCAGGATCAGCTGCGTCCAGCCCCTTCTGCGTATGGCAAAACAGACTCCCATGCCGGAGACAAAAAACAACAGCGGGATCCGCCAGATATTGAGCATCGACATAATATTCCATAAGGAGTTTATGGATTCACCATTTTGAATAAAACCGATGAATACCCCCCAGGGAAGGAATACAAAGCCTACGTGGTAGAGGATCAGGAATCCAATGGCTATGACCCTGAGCCAGTCTATGTCGAATCTTCTTTCTGTTGTTTTCATGTCATTGTATATTATACGGTTCAGCTATCGCAACATGTCAGCAATGATGGGTCTGGTGGACTCCACATATTCATAATCCAGTTTAAAACCCAGGGGGCCCAGGTCCTTGCTGAACTGGTCGTAAATGGGTTTTACATCTGCGAATGCGGGCAATACCGACTGAAGGGGGGTGGAACCGTAGATGTTCTTCAAACTTGTATCGGCTCCATTTTCCAGCAGCAATTGCACAATCTCCAGGCGGCATAGAAAGGCAGCTGAATGCAGGGCGGACGAACCTTCATTGTTTTGCAGGTTCACATCGGCACCGGCTTCAATCAGGGCCCTGGCGATTTCAGTTCTCCCGAATACCGCGGCCGTTATCAGGGCACTGGATCCCATGCTGGGTTCCTGGGCGTCCAGATCGGTACCTGCCTGAATATGTTTCTGAATGACATCCAGATCCCCGATGACAGTGGCCGATTGGATATCCATACTGGGAGCTTTTACCTCTTTTTTAGGAGAAGCAGACTCTTCCAGCGTGCTGGCTGATGTGCCGGCTTTGTTTCCACAGGAAGTCAGGGTAAGTAGTGTAATAAAGAGCACTGCGATCAGTGCAGATCCGTAAGATTTCATTTGTTGTGTTTTCATTTTTTTTAGATTTGAAGTTTGACAAATGTTTGTTGATGTAAAGGTCCGGCAAAGCGTGATGCAGCTCCAATCAATGATGCGGACTATCGTATCAAGTTTGAGGAGGGGGTAGCAAGTATGGTGAAAGGATATAAATTATGATGCAAGTGGGTAAGAAAATGTATCTTTAGTAATTCCAAACATCCCGCAGCATGGAACAGGATTTCCTGAAAAAAATCACTGAAATCATAGAGGAAAATCTTTCCGATGAGAGGTTTGGTGTATCGGAATTGGCCAGAGAAGCCGGCATGAGTCGCTCCAATTTGCTACGCAAGGTCAAAAGCCTGACAAACTTGTCTGTAAGCCTTTTTATCAGGCAAGTGCGTTTGAAGAGGGCCATGGAGATGCTCGGGGATCATTCCCTCAATGTGAGTGAGGTATCCTACCGGGTGGGCTTTGGCAGTACTTCTTACTTTATCAAGTGCTTCCGGGAACACTTTGGATATCCGCCAGGAGAGGTAGGAAAGCATAAATCTCATACCAAAAGCTCCTCTGCCGGCAGGTCAGCTGGCTTTTTTCAGAGACTCATGGGCGGCCATCTGTTTCCCCTGAAGTACCTTTATGCCCTGGCGGCCTTAGTGATATTAGGCACTTTGAGCCTGCTGTGGATTCCGGGGAAAACCCGGCCCAGGGTAAACCCGGAACTTGAGAAATCCATCGCGGTACTGCCCTTCATCAATGAAAGCAACGATTCCACCAATCTTTATCTCATCAACGGGTTGATGGAATCCATCCTGGACAATCTGCAGAAGATTGAAGATCTGAGGGTGATCAGCAGAACCTCGGTAGAAAAGTACAGGGGCCATCCCAAAACCGCCCCGGAGATTGCCAGGGAACTGAATGCCAATTACCTGGTCGAGGGAAGCGGGCAGAAAATCGGGGATCAGATCATGTTGAATGTGCAGCTCATTGAGGCCTCGACCGATACACATCTGTGGTCAGAGTATTACAAACGGGAAACGGGAGATATATTTGATCTGCAGCTGGAAATCGCACAGCGCATTGCTTCAGAAATTCAGGCCATCATTACACCAGAGGAGGCGGAGCGAATCGAAAAAGTTCCCACGGAAAACCTGGTGGCCTATGACTATTTTCTCAAGGGCCTGGATCAATTTCAGGAGGGAACCCGCGAGAGCCTCCTGGAAGCCATTCAATTGTTCAAAAAGGCCATTGAGGAAGACCCGGAATTTGCCCGGGCCCATGCCGACATAGCCATAAGTTATGCTTTACTGGATATGTACCAGGTGGAAAAGAAGTACCTGGACCAGATTGATCAGTTTGCGGACAGGGCGCTATTGCTTGATCCCCAACTGGCCCAAAGCCTGATAGCCAAAGCCTTGTATCATATCACCGTAAAAGAATATACCCAGGCCTTGCCCTACCTGGAGAAAGCCCTCGAGTACAATCCCAATTCCTCACTGGTGATCAACACCCTTTCGGACTATTATACCAGGTATGTGCCCGATACGGAGAAATACCTGGAATATGCGCTGATGGGCATTGGGCTGGATATTGCCGCCCATGATTCCTTGGATGCAAGCAACATATATCTGGTTCTGAGCAACGCCCTGATGCAATCAGGTTTTGTGGATGAAGCGCAGGAGTACATCGAAGTGGCGTTTGAGTATTATCCGGAAAACCCATATGCCGAGCTCCTGCGGCCTTATATCCTGCTGGCCGGAGACGGAAATCTGCTGCAGACCAAAGAAATGTTGCAGGAGATCTTACAAGAAGATACTTTAAGGATTGAAATTTTAAAAGAGCTTGGCGTGATTTGCTATTTCCTGCGGGACTATGACAGTGCGCGTGGGTATTTCCAAAGAATGGAGGAGATCTGCAAGGCCCAGGGCCTGGATCTGTACCAAGGGGAGAAAGCGAAAATCGGGCTCATATTGTCCGAATTGGGCTACAAGGAGGAATCGGAAGTCTATTTTCGGGAATACCTTGAGTATGCTGAGAGTGATCCCGGCATTTACCGGGACCTCAGCCTGGCTGCGTATTATTCCTATATGGGCGATACCGTAAGGGCCCTGGAGCACATGAAACTTTTTTCAGAGCAGGAAAACTATCCCTACTGGTATATATTGTTCCTGGAAATGGATGATCCCCTCTTTGATCCCATGAAAGATCTGCCAGCGTTTCAGAAGATCATGCGTGAAGTCAACGTCAAATTCTGGAACCGTCACAAGGAAATCAAAGACTCTCTGAGGCAAAAAGGTTTGCTTGGATAAATTCCACCACTACCTGATTGAATTGAGCCGGCTGTTCCATGGGGATTAAATGTCCGGATGCCGGAATCACCAGCCTCCTCGAGTTTGAAATCCCGTTGCTGAGTGCCCCTGAAACTGCATGCACATCGGGAATATCAAATTCACCGACAAGTATTAAGGTGGGTACTTCAATTTCATTCAGCCGTCTGGAAGGGGGAATATCGGGACGGACAAAATTCGGCCGGCGATGTATTCTTTGTGGGAAAGCTTTGAGCAACTCCACGGCTGCTTTCTTTACGCCGGTATTCTTTTCATAGATCAGGTAAGGATCATTGGTGACATAATACAGGTTTTCTTCCAGATCATTCTCAAAACTTTCCGGAAGGTGACCCCCGCGGGTCCTCATGTGACTGGAATAGGAAAATCCACCCACCACAGCCCCCACGAGTACCAAACCATCAACACTTTGGGGGCATTCCAGTGTAAAACTGATGGCCAGGGCTCCGCCTGATGAACAGGCCACCAGAATCGCACTGTCCACAGCCAGTTGTTCAAACAGTACCTTCAAATCGTCCAGGTGGGTATAGGAACCTCGTGCGGGGGATGACCTTCCATATCCCCGCCTGTCGTATCTGGTCACTCGAAACTCCCTGGCGAAAAAAGCAAACTGTTCATTCCAGACGTCTCCGTGCAAGAGGCCATCATGGATTAAAACCATATCCTTGCCCGACCCGGCAGTTTCGTAATAGAGCGAATCCTGCTCCAATGGAATGTACCCTTTGCTGCTTTGCCCGAAGGAGGGTGTAATGGTTACAAAAAACAAAAAAGTGACAAGTGCTTTGTTCATGGCTGTTTGGGTTAAGAGTCGGGAACAAATACCACATTCTGGTGCACAATGTACCCGTTTTCGGGGAGATACTCCATGGTTTCCCCGGCAAAGGGACCGCTCACAATTCTGATGAAATGATCCTCCAGGGGCATGATGGGGCCGAAAACTCCCGATAAGCGTAACACATGATCATCCATGTAGATGCTATATTTGCCCCCCCGGTCATCCCCGGCCTTGTTCCCTGGCAGGCGTGCTGCCAGATGGTAGTTTCCCTGCAGGCGTTCCCAAGATTCCAAGGGATTTGTCCGGACCGGATATCGGGGACATATTTCATAGGCAATATGATTCAGGTCGATGATGAGCTTATCAGGGACCATGGAAGGAGATTCAGGGAAGCGGATCCGGAGTTGGTTGAAGGCTATCGGAGGTTTGATAATCTTTGTCAGACCGATTCGATCCATCCAGTGGCTTACCCTGTACTCTGTATTACTCACCGGGATCAGATCCAGGGAAAATCCACCTATCTTTCCCTTGAGCTTGTTTTTGCGGGCTTCCACCTCCATGGTCATTCCCCAGGCGATATAGGTACCCTCCTGGTCCAGGAGCACTTTTTCCCCGGGACCTGCCCAATGGGCTTTTTGAACTTCGGAGGACCCATGATGTAGTTTTCCCTCCAGCAGGCGGTCGAAAATATGCATGGCAAAGGGAACTGTCTTATCCGAAGAAAAACTGGTGGAATTGGCCACCATGGCGATGCCCAGTTTTTGATCTGGCAGAAAAGCCACCAGGGCCCCCATGCCATCGTCTGGACCGCCATCATGCCATATCATCAATTCATCCCCGGCAATTTTGATGGTCTTCCAGCCCAGGCCCATGGTCTCCGGGTCCTCCGGTGCGCTGTAATGATCGCCGCACATGTGTTCAAGGGTGTGCTCCTTCGCAAACACCTGTTTATTAATCAGGGCTTTCAGGAAGGACGAAAGGTCTTCGATGGTGGAATAGAGATTCCCTGAAGGGATGTTCGCAATGTCGGACTGGTCCATGGGATAATGCTTGCGCTTAAAGTATTCGTAGCCCTGGGCCACTGCATGGGGACTGCTTAAGGCGCCTGAAAAAAAGGCGCTGTTTGCCATGCCCAGGTCATTGAGGAGGTGGGTTTTCATGTACGTGGCAAAATCCATCTCCCTGTTCTGTTCCACAATTCTTCCCAGCAGGTCATAACCCAGGTTGGAGTAATGGTATCGGAATCCCACGGGGTAAGCCATATAGCACTCCCAGGTGGACCTTTCAAACCTTTCAAGGGAATAAGGATCGTGCTCATCCGGCGGACATGAGATACATCCGTTTCTGGGCAATCCTGACCTGTGGGCAAGTATACTTCTCACCGTTACCGTGCCCTGATCCGGAAACCTGCTCTGAATACGGAATTCCGGGAGGTAAGCGCTAAGAGGGGCATCCAGATCGATGAGGCCTTCCTCCACCTCGCGGAATATTTCAAGGGCCGTAAACATCTTGGCGACCGAGTACAATTTAAATACCGAATGGTCGGTGGCTGGTATTTCTTTCTCCAGATCAATATATCCGAGAGATTCCTGGAAAAGAATGTGTTGATCTTCGACGATGCACAGGGCGAAAGCCGGGAGATGGTGCTTCCTCATCATGCGCCGCATTTCCTTCTCCACAAAGCCCACTCTGTCTGTAGACTTGCCAAAGGAAGGGCCGGATAAGCAGGCTCCCTGCAAGGGAAGAAGCATCAGGATGAGTATCACTGTCCTGGGTGTCCGATATAGAAACATAAGGTCTGATGATTGAGGTATATAGGGAGGACAACTCACAGGCTGCATTACACGTATTGCCTCGCGCAGAACCGGGCCAGGGGCATAAAAAAAGCCCGCCAAAATGACGGGCTGTAGAATTTCTTCAGAGAGAATCAGTTTTTATACCAATTTCACGTTTGCTGCGTTCAATCCTTTTGGGCCTTCCTGCACATCATAGCTTACTTTGTCCCCTTCGCGGATCTCATCATTCAATCCACTTTGATGAACAAACACATCTTTACCTCCATCTTCGGGGGTAATAAATCCAAAACCTTTGGCATTGTTGAAGAACTTCACTGTACCAGTACTACTCATGATTACTTAATTTATATGAAACTAATTACGAGATCTTCCCTATAATTCAGAACATCTCAACATTATAACGTTTGCAAAGGTAATTTGTTTTAGTGATCCGCAAGCCATTATTTTTTTGTTTGTTACATGGGGCCTCTCAATTGCTCTGTTTTCCTGATGTTCCGATGATAGAGTTTCTCCTCTGATTCTGAATGACCATTCAGGTTTTAAAGGTTTGAATATCCTTGAGGCGCTGCAATTAATTTCTAGAATCCAGTTCCTCTTCTATCTCACCGATCAACTGAGTGGATAATTCCTTCAATGTCAGAAAGTGCCCCAGAAACTCACTGTGTTTCACGCTGTAGATCGCTAAAGCATTCTCCAGGGTCTGAAATTTTTCCGAGGTGGGCTCATTGATAAAGTCCCACTCTCCCTCATAGAACTTTTTTTTCGCCCCATAGTATACATCAAATAAATACAGGAGCTTGTTATAATTTCTTATTACCTTATTCACATCCAGCAAAGTACGAGAGGAAACTTCGTTGAACTCAATGATGTGTTCAAAGGCTGATTCAGTCTCCCTGTAATAATTTATCACCTGTTCCTTCAGTGCCTGGTTACCGATAAGGCTCAGGGAACCTGAATTGATCAGGTCAATGTAGGTGGAATTCTGGGTGGTAAGCTGTTCAGAGTTCCAGTTGGCCTTAGAAAGTAAATTCCTGGCTTCGTCAAGGCTTTCCTGATCCTGATACATCTTCTGGATGTGATAGCTGTTGTCCATGATGACTCCTTCAGAATCCGCAATCCGGCGGGTATAGTAGGCGGTGTCATTGGCCAGGTCGGCTTTCAGGCCCTTCAGATACTGGATTTCGAGGAACTCCTGCTTTCTTGATTCATTCCAGTTGTCCAGTGCAAAGGCCACAAGAATGCCCACTACCACTGCAAGAGTTTCGAAACCGTACCGAAACCATTCTGATCTGAGATGTGAGATTATTTTCATTTCTGCGGTTGATCTTTAATCACAGGATATGGATCGATGGTGATTAAATGATCATACAACATCTGGCTGCGCAAATTGTTGAAACTGACCCTCCGGGGCCAGGAAACTTATGCTGACTGAAGAGGTGCTGAATTGACCGGTATGGTATAATTCCTTAATTTCAGAAAGAAATGTGAAACCATCATGAACAACAGAAGAGACTTGTTGAAAACAATGGCCCTCTTACCCCTGGCGGCCTGCACACGGACCATCCACAATGATTTGCCTGCGGATCACCTGGGATCGCTGCCTTCGCCGGCTGGCTGGGTCCCGGACGGAAAAGAACTCAACCTGCAAAAGGTGAAGATCAAAAAGGTCAGAGCCCTGTTAACGGCCCCTTATGGCATTGAACTGGTCATCGTGAAGGTGGAAACTGACCAGCCGGGGCTTCACGGGGTGGGCTGCGCCACATTCAGGCAAAGGGCACATGCAGTGGCCACTGCCATTGACGAATACCTGGATGATTTTTGCCGGGACAAGGATGTAAGCCAGATTGAGGATATCTGGCAAACAGCCTATGTGAGCTCCTATTGGAGGAACGGTCCGGTCCTGAACAATGCCCTCAGCGGATTGAACCAGGCCCTGTGGGACATCAAGGGAAAGATGGCTGGCATGCCTGTTTACCAGCTCTTGGGAGGGAAGACAAGGTTTGCGGTGGATACCTACACCCACGCTTCCGGTCCCACCCCCGAAGCGGTCATGGATGATGTATACAAATACAGGGAGCAGGGATTCAGGCACATTCGCATTCAGCTGGGAGGATATGGTGCCACCCATCTGTCGGTGAAGCCGGACTACAAACAATACAGTTTTGGTCAGCCCGACGACAATACCCTGGACGCCCAGGCCTATAAGAGAGGAGTGGTGAGGATGTTTGCACTGGCACGTAAAAAATTCGGGGATGATCTGGAATTCCTGCATGACATCCATGAGCGCATTGAACCCATGGATGCCATTGATCTGATCAAAAAACTGGAAGAGTACCGGCCCTTCTTCATCGAAGATCCTTTCTCGCCTGAGAACATGGGATGGTTCAAGATGTTGCGGCAGCAAAGCGCGGTTCCCATCGCCATGGGTGAATTGTTCAACAATCCCCATGAATGGGTGGAACCCATCAGCCAGCGAATGTATGATTTCATCCGGATCCATATCTCCCAGATAGGCGGGATCACTCCGGCCATGAAGGTCGCCCGGTTGGGAGAATGGTTCAATGTGCGGACAGCCTGGCACGGACCGGGAGATACCTCCCCCATCGGTCATGCAGCCAATGCACACATAGACCTGGCTGTCTGGAACTTTGGCATCCAGGAGGCAGTTAGATTCAATGACCTGACCCGGGAGGTTTTTCCCGGCACCCCCGTCATGGAGAATGGCTATATGTTCGTCAACGAGGCACCCGGACTGGGCATTGACATCGACGAGGGACTAGCGACGAAGTTTCCCGTGGAGCCGTCCAATTACAACTGGACCCAGGTGCGGAAGCCCGATGGTACCCCTGTCAGGCCCTGATACCCTGTCAAGCCCTGATACCAGTCAGGTCATTAAACCAGTCAAGTCATGAATTTATATCTATGAAACATATATAAACCAGGATCCATGAAGAACAGAAGAGAATTTATCAAGTCCACTGCCGCTCTGGGCATTTTTGGCATGCTTCATCAATGGGCATCGGCCATCCCATTTGCCGATTCTCTCGGGGATATGCTCCCTTTAAGGCGCCTGACCAGGAACGGAGAAAAAGTCACTGCCTATTCGGTGGGAGGCTGGCATCTGGGCAATGTGAAGGATGCAGCTGTGGCTGAACAAATGGTGGAGATGTCCATGGACATGGGGGTTCGTTTCTACGATACGGCCAGGGGATACCAGAACGGCGGATCGGAAGAGCGCATGGGAAGCATACTGATCCCTAAGTACCGGGACCAGATCTTCCTGATGACCAAGTCCCATGCCAAAACCGGTGAGCTTGCCCGGGAACACCTGGAACTTTCACTCAGGGCTCTTAATACCGATCATCTGGACCTCTGGCAAATTCATACCTTCACCACCCCTGAGGATGTGGATCAGCGAATTGCCAGCGGGGTGCTGGATGTGTTCCTGAAAGCAAAGGAAGAGGGCAAAACGCGGTATATTGGGTTCAGCGGTCACCAAAGTCCCCTGACACACCTGTATTTTCTGAATTGGCTGAAAGAGCGAGGACTGGAGCTGGATACCTGCCAGTTACCAGTGAATGTCCTGGATCCCAGCTTCGAATCCTTTCAAAAGCAGGTATTCCCAGTTTTGCTGGAAAGAGAATATGGCATCATCGCCATGAAAACCATGAGCGGGGGAAGCATGATGGGAAAGCGCATCGATACCACTCCCGACTGGATCAAAACAGAAATGATTCCCGATATGGTCCGGGAGACCGGCATCACCCCCGCAGAACTTCACCAGTATGTCTATAGCCTGCCTGTTTCCACGCTGGTAAGCGGTTGTACCACCCTGGTTGAGCTGGAACACAACATCAAGGTATTGCAAAATTTCAAGACCCTCAGTGAAACCGATATGCAGCGCTTGGAGCAACTCGTGAAACCTTATGCCGGCCTCATTGTGGAGAACTACAAGCGGGTATTGAGCATCTAAATACAATGTATATCCTAGGAGAACTTGAATTCTCCAACGGCCTTTTCACATCCTTCCCAGTTGATCCGGATATTCGATTCATCGAGCAGCAGATCCTCGGGTTCCAGCAGGTCGGGATATCCCTTCCATCCTGCTGCCGGACCATAAAAATTGCCAGATCTGGCTTCCGGATCCATGCTTGCACGAATGATCCCGGTGGCACCGTCCTCAGCGGATTGTGCCTGATTCATCAACTCACTGTCGCCTTGCATTCCCCCGTCCTGGGCAGTGGTGACCTGTAATTGGGTCAGAGCAAGGCCTGGATGGGCAAGCAAAGGAAGGACATGGGAGATTTGCTTTTCTTCCAATCTCTTCTTCAGTCCATAGGTGAAAACAGCGTTTGCCAGCTTGGTTTGATGGTACCTTTCCCATCTGGGTCCCTGAAAGCTCAGATTTTCCTCCTCAGTGCCGTCACCTCCCAGCTGGCCTCCTTTCTTTTCAAAGTATTCTTTTTTAAGAGGACCGCCCAGCCTGGCCATGGAGGAATGATTCACTATGCGGGCTTGTGGGCTATTTTTAAGAAGGGGCAACAGTTCTTTGGTTATCAGGAAGTGGGACAG
>CBDTYO010000013.1:0-20702 GCA_965364615.1 uncultured Bacteroidia bacterium | reverse complement strand
ATAAACTTGGTGCCGATCCAGATGCCCCAAACCACAAACGCACCTAAAATGGCCGAAACAAAATCTACCATGTACACCTCGACAATCGGATGCAATCCGGCCATCGCTGCAGCGATTCCGGCTCCCAGGAACGCACTTTCGCTGATCGGTGTGCCCAGTACACGATCGGGACCATGGGTTACAAGTAAACTGCGGTGAAGCAGCGGGACATCCTCACCCATGACCAAGATGCGGGAATCCCTGGACATGGCTTGGCTAATTGCATCGTCTATTGCCTGACTGAACGACATCGTTCTCATGATACTTCTTCAGTTAAAGCAGTTTCTAATAATTGCGAAACTTCATTTTCCAGGGAGGTCTCCAGTTCCTCTAGCCGGCTGGTATCAGTCTCAAGATCCTTCCGGGCCAGAATGACTGGATCCCTTGATGAATGCCCTTTTGAATCCCTTATATTTACGTTCACCGCTGAGAGCACCTTTTTTAGTCCCTTCATTCGCTCACTGATTCTGGCTCCTCCAGGTTTAATTAATGATTTTGCGATCGGTCCGGCGAGATCAGTCATTTCTTTGAGCGGAGACCGTACAATTTTTTTCATCTGGTAACCTAGAAAATGACCCTCTAAATGAATACATCGTGCATGAATGAAGGTAGGACCTTTACCGGACCTTGCATTCTGAATGGCATCTTTCGCTGCTTCCCGAACAGCTAGTACATCCAACCCATCAACGTCCACAACAGGTAAACCTAATCCGCTTGCCCTCATATTCAGATCTCCCCCGGTCATACTTGCGGATTCCGTAGTGATGGACCAGGAGTCATCCTTACAGATAAATAATACGGGCAGTTTCCAGACCGAAGCCAGATTCATTGATTCCAATAGCATTCCCTGGTTCATGGCGCCCTCGCCAAAAAATGCGATCGTGATTGCTCCTGGCCGTAGGCGGGTTGCAGCAAGTGCAAAACCTGCTGCCGTGGGCCCGGCCGAACCCACTATGCCTGAAGAGGCTGCCAGATGTTCCCTGGAAAACAGGTGCATATGTCCTCCCGATCCCCCGCATAAGCCCGCAGTTTGCCCAAGTACCTCACGTAGTATCAAAATGGGATCCACACCCCTGATAATAAGTGGCGCAGTTCCCCGGTGATCCAGGGCCATCGAATCCCCATCCCTCATCTGAGAGACCACCCCGACGTTGATTGCCTCTTCCCCTGTACCAAGATGCATTTCACCGGAGATCAATCCATCATACCAGAGTTTTGCTATGACTTCTTCAATCAACCGGCATTTCAGCATCATCGCATAGAGGCTCCATTTATCAAGCGAAATGGGAGACTTATGTGGAATGGATTTACCCAAGGCTTAAGGATTTATAGCAATTGTACAGCCAACAGGATCATAACTTCAAGATCCACTGTAAGTTCGGAAAAATGAAGGTGATTCCTATATAATTAACTGTTAAAAATGGTTGAAATAAGGTTCTATGAATTTGAATCACCTAGGGAAAGGAATTCATAAGGGTCCCATCAATGCGATTATCGGTCCCGAAAGACTTAAGATCCCCCAGGCACTCCCGGGCACAATCATTGTTCCGGCCTGTTATGGCGAAAAAAACTCCTTATTGATTTCGTTGCGATATAGATGACCAGTGAAACTGCAATCCCAAAAATATTGGCATCCAGGCCCAGGGGCAGGGTTCGATTAAACAGCAACAGAAAGCTGGTGGTCATCCCCCCGCCTGTCATGGCCAGAAGCGCTGCCAGGGAGTCCGGCTTTTTTGTAAATAATCCTGCCAGCACCGGAATGATCAGACCTGAAACCATGAAAGCATAGGAAAGAAGCATTAATTCGAGTACATTCTCCATCTTCATGGCCAGAAACAGGGCCAAGATCCCGATGCCCAGGGTCAGGAATTGGGAATACCTCAGGCTCTTTCTGGCATTGTGCACTCTCAGAACATCGGTAAGGATGTTGGCGGAAGAGGCCATCAGGCAACTGTCGGCCGTGGACATAATGGCCGAAAAATAGACGGCAAATATCACCCCCAGGAATCCAACCGGAAGTATGGCCTTTAACAATAGCGGTAACCCGAGCTCGGGATCAATTGTTGCCAGGGTGTATTGGGCAATGATTCCCTGTTCGACCGCCACCCTGGACAGCATGCCCAGGGTGACTCCCAGGAAGGCCATGACCGGATATTCGAACAGCCCGGCTAAAAACCAGGCTTTTCGCGCATTTTTTTGATCCCTGGAAGCATAGATTCGCTGGTACAGAGTCATGCCTACAAACCATATGGGTATGATGGTAAAGGCCCAATTGATCAGTTGCTGCCAGGATATATTGGCCAAAGAGAGAAACTCATGACCAAGGGTTTCGTGAACAGCGTTCCAACCCCCAATGTTTTTCAGGGCAAAGGGCAAAGCAATACAAGTTAGCCCGCTCAGCAAAATGATCCACTGAAAGGTGTCTGTATAGATGACTGCCTTCATCCCACCCAGGCTGGTATAAAGGACCGCTATAATGCCCATGATAAGCAGGGCTTGATCCAGTGAAAGGCCCTGAAAAGTGGAGGAAGCGAGCTTGGCACCCGCCAGAAGCTGTGAACTGGTGAATCCCAGGTAGCTGAGGGCGGAAATGAGTCCCGCCAGCATGGCCACCCTGGGATTGAAAATATCTGCCAGAAGTTGTGGAAAAGTAAGGAGTCCTTTCACTTTTCCAAGCTGAAAAACTTTGGGAATCAGCAAAACACCGGCCATCCAGGCCCCTATCAATCCCGTAAACAATAGCCAGCTGCCAGCAAGCCCCATCACAAAGCCCAGTCCCCCCAATCCAATGGAGAATCCGCCTCCCACATCTGTGGCCACAACGGACAAACCGATATGCAGACTTGACATCTTGCGGCCGCCTACAAAATAATCATCGGTGCTGGTATTCTTTCTTAAGAAGTAAATACCCACACCCAGCATCCCCAGGAGATACAAGCAAAAGATTAGAAGGTCCAGGAAATGCATTATTTCAAATCAACGCTAAGCTCAATATGGGATGAACGGTATTTGTATTTGATTAATCCTTTGGATAACAATGAAAATATAAGATGCTGGCCTTCTGTCGATGAAATGCCGAGTTGTTTGAAAATATCCCCATATAAGCATGCTCCCCGGGCTTTCAGGAGCTTTAGAATTTCCCGTTCCTTTGGATTTTTGATTTCAGTTAAATACATCGTATTCATGTTTGTTATGCTTGATGAAATATCATTTCCTGCTTTGAATCAAATCCTGATTTCTACAGGTGCTTGAAGTATACATTCATGCTCTCAATACTCCCGGAGATATTTGTATTGCTGAGCAGGGTGCCAGCATATTGATAGTGGTGATTCAGGAAAACCTTATTCATAGGGATCGATTTCAGCCTGGCTATGGTAAACAAGGTTTTTATATCCTGAGCCTCCATTTCTTTCTCCATTTTCATTAAAAGCAGCTGGCCAAGCTTTTGACCCCTGAATTCAGGGTCGGTGGCAAAATCTGTCATCTCGGCATATTCTCCTTCTTTATCTACCTCGGCCGAGGCCACGGCCACCAATTTCCCTTTTTTCCTTGCCCCGAAATAGAGAACGTTTTCCCTCATGGTTTTCAGGATATATCCGGGATTGTGAATGGGAAAGGGGTAACTCAGGAATACTTTCCGGTAGAGATCCGTAACCTGCTCAACATCTTCAGATCCCAGCAGTTTGATCTTATATTTCCGTTGCTTGTTGGCTTTGTTATTTCCGGGACTGCTCTTCAATAAATCACTTAACGCCTCCAAACTCTGACTTTCCAGCTTCATCAGCCTGTCCGAATCCATGTACTTGGCCATAAAAAAGGCAGCATCCCTTCCCTGGAAGAATCCCGGAATCATCGCTTCGGTCATATAGCCATCCGCAATAAACAGCGGGGCAGCCCATTCCGGCACTTTGCAGAATATCTTTGTATAGGCGTTTTCAGTGGCCAAGCTTCTCAACGTATCCAGGATATCTGGCCCATCCTTTCTGCCAAGCTTGATCAGGTAGATGCGGTTATTCAGTTTTCCATGCTGGATAATGGATCCCTTGCCTATGATCTCAATCCTGTCCTCCATACTCTTCTCTCCTCTGTAATCGTTCGTTATTCTCAGGGTAAAGGGAAATGGTGTCGTCCGAATCGGAAAGGAGCCTTTCAATACCGATGGCTTTAGATTCATCCACTTCACTGATATTCAACTCCAGGCTGCACGCATCACAATCCCGGTCACACATCACTGGCTCATAACTGTCGGGTTCCTTATATGTGGTGATCACACCTTCATAATTTCTTAGTACAACCTTGTTGGTGGACCAGGAAATGATATAATTGGGCATTACTGGTATCTTTCCACCACCCCCCGGAGCATCAATCACATAGGTCGGTCGCGCCAGGCCGCTGGTATGGCCCACAAGGCTTTCCATGATCTCAATCCCTTTCCCGATAGGAGTTCTGAAATGTGACAGTCCCTCTGCCAGATCGCACTGGTAGAGGTAATAGGGTCTAACCCTATTCTGCAACAGTTTGTGCAAAAGAGATTTCATAATCCTAGGGCAATCATTTACATCGGCCAGGAGGACCGACTGGTTGCCCAGCGGAAATCCGCCATTTGCAAGCTTCGCAAGGGCTTCTTTGGCAGATGAGGTAATCTCTCTGGGATGGTTAAAATGGGTATTGATCCAGAGGGGATGGTACTTTTTCAGGATGCCAACCAGCTTATCGGTAATGCGGTAAGGCAAAACCACCGGCATTCTTGTTCCTATACGAATAATTTCCACATGCGGAATCCGGCTGATTTCCGACAAAAGCCAGTCCAGCTTCTCATCCGACATCATCAGGGGGTCTCCTCCGGACAGCAAAACATCACGGACCTGAGGTGTTTTCCTGATGTACTCTATGCCTTTTGAAAGCTGATCCTTCGAGGGGACATAGTCCACATCTCCCACCTTCCTCTTACGGGTGCAATGCCTGCAATACATGGAACATACATTGCTCACATGGAATAGTACCCGGTCGGGGTAACGGTGGGTCAGACCTGGTACCGGGCTATCACGGTCTTCCGAAAGTGGATCTTTAAGTTCTGATTTTATGGTGTTTAATTCATCTATCCCGCCAAATGCCTGCTTGAATACAGGATCCTTCATATAATTCTCACGGTCTATGAGGGAAAGGTAGTATGGGGTGATGGACAGTGGGAATTTCTCAAATGTTTTTCCAAGCTCCATGCGCATCCTGCCTTCAAACCTGATCCCCGTAACATGCTCAAATTTGTCCAGTGAACGTATGGAATGCTTGATCTGCCATCTCCAGTCCTTCCACGATGAAACATTAATATCTTTTTCCAGCCGACTGCCCAGTTCCTGTTGTACCGCATTAAAAATACTCATCTTCCTAATTTCGTTTCTATGCGAACAAAATTAGACATTACTCTCAAACAGACAAAAAAGAAATGGATTTGGCTTCCTGAATGCCTACTCCTGGTCTTCCAGGTTCCCTTGTATCGTAATCACAGGCGAAGCTTCCACCGACTCGATGTCCAACAGATGTATCAGCAGGTCCAGGCTTTCTTCGATTCGCTGCAGATCCGGAGCATTCAGGGTTTGCAATTTATCGGATAATTGTTCGTGTAGAAGCGATGGCATGGAGGAAATGAGTTCGTCACCGGCCGAAGTGAGCGCTATATTGACCACCCTTTTATCTCCGGATTTGGGCAGCCTGGCCACCAGTCCCTTTTTTTCGAGCCGGTGCACAATTCCACTTAAAGTGCTCGAATTCAGCTTTAAAAACCGCTTTAATTCTCCCTGGGTAGCCTGAAAATTAGGGGCGTCATGCAGGTAATTCAGGCAAAGGACCTGGGGTATGCTCACTCCATATTCCTTCAGTATTTTTTTGGACTCCAGGTTTATCGACCGGACTATTTTCCTTATCCGTATAAGAATATCAGTGGTTTCCATGCAACAAATTTACCTAAATGTACACATAAAAAGCGCATCCCCATTGGTTTAGGCTCAGGACCCATTTGTAGTAGATGCGATCAATTGGTCATATTATTTGAGTATCTCTTCCCACGTTTTCTTTAGCTTCTATTTGCTCTATCCATCATGCATGCCCTTTCCTTGAAATATTTTTTTTAGGTATTTCTCAATTCTGTCCCGCCGGGTTTTGGATTGTTTAGCCTGCGAAAAATATAGCATATATCCACGCTGCCGGCCGGGGGTCAAAGCTTCAAAAGCAGCTTTCAGTCCCGGTATTTCTTCAAATGTATTCCGAAGCTCTTCGGGCATGGATTCCGGATTTTTTTTGAAGTCCACCTTCAAACCCATTTTTTCTACTTCGATGGCTTCATATATATAGGCTTTCAAGACGGGTTCCATTTCCAGGATATCCTTGACACGGGTAAACCGAAGCTGCCGGGCCGACTGTGAATTGGGGCCGGGGGCCAGCAATATACCCCGGGGATCTGCCAGCAAAGCCCCTTTGAAGAACGCGATGGCAGCATGTTCTTTCAATGCGGTGATCAGGAGTATATTTTTTTTCTGAAACAAGTAGCATGGCTGCGACCACTTGTACGCTTCTTCCAGCCCACATTCCAGAACGATCCTCCTTAATTCCCTCAACTCTTCCGGCCAATGATGGACCTTGCAATGGGGAGTTCGATAGAGGGAACAACGTCCGCAGCCTTCTTCGAGATATAGATCTACTTTGTGGTTCAATTTGTCAGTTTTTTCTCCCGAACATATGCAGTGCAATACCGGTAATCCAAGCCGCAACAGGCTATCTCAGCCGTCTTGGTACCTGCAATCATGTTGTGCTATTCAGCCTTTTTGTCAATAAACTGCCTGAGGATATTCCTTGCCTTCTCCATATCTCTCCTGGCCACGGTAATACTTACAGCACCAGCTCCCCCGGGTGCCGAATGCCAGGGTGCTATGGTCCCGAGCAATTCATCTTTCACAAAAGCCTTGATACCCTGGTTTTCTAACTCGTTTTTTGCCAGCTCGGCTTCAAAGGTATTGCTTGAGAATACCACTACTAAATCATTGGGATCTGACATAAGCTCTTTGTTTTGCTGCAATGGAGCTCAGCTTGGATGCTGAAACAACCCTGACAGAAACGTAAATTACCAAAATAAGTTGATTAAGACCACGAAACGGCTCACCGGACATAATTGCCTTCTCAGGTAAATCTGCTGTCAGATTTCCTGGTTTTGATTTCTTTCACATGCCCGGAGAGCAAGCCGATCCTGATGTCATTTGCTTCATTCATTTCCGGTACATAGGGTTTGATATCCAGCAGGGGGGTTCCATCCACCATATCCACATTTTCGATATCCAGACGATTCCCCTCGATCCGGATGAGTTTCACCACCGACAATCCGATGGGATTTGGGATCACTTTCAAGCCATAAGAATCTGACAAATGCAAATGAAATAACAAATAGATATGCGAAAACCCTCCCAGGTCCGACAGGCCTTCCGTAAATTCCTCATGGATCAGGATAAAACCTTTAATCCCCTGCCCTGCAGAAGGTTGAATCGGCATCCCCTCCGGTTCTGTGAAAGGGGAATGGATGGTCCCGATGGGTGCATATGTGATTCGATTCATCATTTCCTGCAATCATTCCCGTAAATGTATTAATTCCTGGTGATTACAAAGCTCAGCAGGCTCAGGGCCAACAGCAATATGGCGATGCCCAAAACCACCATGGCAAAAATCTTCCACCACCTTTTTGACCTTTCATCGGCTCCATAATGCCAGAAATCAGGCTCCAAGGTCAATTCAATGGGTAGCTCAGAGATCACCTGAACCGCTTTCCCCTTGAACTGTTTGGGCACCAACAGATTGAAAAAACTGCCAGGCCCCATTGATGGCTGAACATACCCATCCTTTATTCCCGTCACGCTCTCTTCCTGCTTGACAAATGGAATGCCTGCCTCACGCAAGGCGTCACACGCCATTTCAAAATCGAAAATCCGGCCCGTCCTGAGTATTACCTCATAATCTCTCATGCAAAAGTGTTTTGTATTTCAAAAGCACCTCTAAAGCCATACCTCTCCATCCCTGCTTGCGGCTACAATGAACTTCTCTTTTCGCATGGTCTGCACCAATACTTTGTAGGAGGATCTGACCCTGTTATTGAATTGTGTGGGATGCGATTCCACCACCTGAATCCTTTTTTTGTTGTACTTGGATACTTTCACAATGACATCCACCGCATCCTTGGGCACTGGAACCCCATTGGCATAAAAGGGGGCGAGGGGTTTGGTAATGGCCATATGCAATAACAAGCTGCCCGAATCTGAAAGATCAAAAGCCCTGTCTGTGGCATAACCTGTATACTGGTGGTCCCTTCCACCCGTGATGCCATCCGGCCCAAAGCTGATGACCAACCGGGGCGATATCTGCTCGAACAAGTGATATACCTTTTGCTCCAGGGATCCGGTGTGCTCGTGCACATGGCCATCCGGATACCTGAGAAATACCGGAAGATTCTTAATCCCGATGGCTCGTAATGCCTGCACAGCCTCCTGTTCCCGAACTTCAGCCAGGGCTTTTCCATACAGACCCCGGCCTGTTTCATCCGGACCGTCATCCCCGGAGGTCGCATATACCACTGTAATGTCGAAGCCCTTTTCCACGAGCATAGAAAGGGTCCCACTGATCATCGTTTCATCGTCGGGATGGGCCAATACAGCACAAACCATACCCCCGGTGATGTGCTTTGATGCACGATTTTCCTCGGGGCCGCAACCAAAAAGGAAAATTGCGAAAATGACAAGGAGCATTGAAAGACCCAAATCCCATGATCGCTTGTCCATGGTTATTCTGCGTTGCAATTCAGTCAGTTTTTTGCGCCATCTCTTGGAGTTTCTCCAAGGTATTGAGATTTCTGCCCGTGGCAGCAGTGCCCAAACAGGATTCAATATTTGCCACCAGCTTTGATCTGCCAATCCCGTCCGGTGCATACAGGTAAAAAACCTTCCCGGCCAAATGAAATGCCTCTGTTTCCGATTTATACCGCTCCAGCTTCACGGTGTCGATTGTCGGCGGATGCTGGCAGAAAAAAAAGTGTATATCCTTTCCCCTGGGCGATCGGTAAGGATTGTTTGCTATTGCCGTTTGAAACTTGGACAATTCGAGCACATATACCGAGGGCTCAAATCCATATTTTGCCTGAATGAGTGAGGCAATATTATCAGGCTCTTTTTCACTCTGAAGGACTACATTGCCGCTCTGGATATAGGTTTTGATATGTTGATAGTTGCTTCCGGCCAGTATCTTCACCAGCTCCTTCATGGGAATGATATTCTTTCCTCCCACATTTATTCCTCTCAGAAGCACGATATAAGTATTCACCATATTTCCCAATGTATAAGAGTCAATACTCAGCGGCAGTCCCCAAAGTGAAGGTCATTCCCTTTTCGTATCCTCCGCAACAAGCAAGTTACGAATAAATACCATGACCCATCGGCGTCAAAAAGTGTGTCCGCCCGATGTGGTAGCTTATAGCTTTTTCCAAGCGTGAAGGCACATATGATCTCAGTGCCATGCATCGCGAAAGTGTCGGATATCTGCAACAGCTTCCCTTGTAATTTTCTCAGGGATCGCAAAGTATTTATGGGTGGCAAACACCAGTTCATCCCCGCTGCTAAGCGCTTGAACTTTTACAGCGCTTCCTTGAGATTCAATCAAAGTCAGATTATGAATAACAAAGGATCTGTTGGAATAGAAGCGAGCCAGCAAGAGTGCATTCATGAAGGTGGAATCCTCACGGTAGGAGTCAGCGATGATGTGCTCAAACTCTTGAATTTGCCTGGGTGCCGGATTCACTGAATAACCATGTTTCAGCTCTCCATCCCGGTACAGCTCCATCTGTGAATAGCCCCGGGCATCCTGGGGCTTCAGCACATACTGGTCGCGGCCCAGGACCAGGACATAATCTGTGGTACGATATCGTGGCAAAGGCGTTAAGAAAGGAGCCGCATAACCCACATCTACAAGGTATTCTTTCTGTTCCATGGATACGATGCTCACCAGATGGACATCCGGATTCGACATATGGGCGCCGCACAGCTTGACTTCGTAGCCCAGGTAGTCGAGAAGCTGATAAAAATAGTAGTTGCTGGAATAACACGTTCCCCCAAAATGAAAACGCTCAATGCCATCGAGGAACAATTCGAGGCCGGGCAAGCCCTGAAGATTAAACTGCTTGTGATAATAGAGCTTGGATACATTTTCGAAGGGGACCTTGAGCAAATGCGTTTGCACCAGTTCGCGCAGGGCATCGGGGCCGGGCTTCCTTCTGGAAAGTCCCAACAATTTCAGATAGCGCTCAAAAAGGACCGAATTCATAATGAATTAGATAACAGTTAAATGCGTTTACCTTGTGGCACCCAGATATATCCATCTTTGGTATTGCCAAAAGCGATTCCTTCTGCCCCGATGGCATAAAGCCCCGCGGTGTATAAACACATGACCGCATCCAGGGAATCTTCATTGGATTTCAGCGCTTGTCCCCTGAGTTTCCCTATTTCATCTGATGCAAAGAATTTTCCTACATGCTCCGGGACGATCAATGGCAAGCTGGGAGAATCCGCCAACTGTGATATATAAGCGGATAGTTTCCTCTGTCCGCTTTTCTTCTCTGGTACCGTCCCCTTTTTATACAATAACCGTTTGGCCAGGCCGAAACATTCTATGATGGACGCATGAGGATAGCACTCCAATTGCCATTTATCCATTCCCTGGTGTTCGAAACCGGCTGATTCAAACAAGGAGGCCAGCCGGACACTGAATGCATTGGGATATAAGGTTTGATTTGTGGCATGACAGGAAGCCCACCTGGAACTGTATACTTTGCTCAATTCTGCTTCGCACGCTCTTTTACCATACTTATTGTTGATGATCAAAGAAGCATCGATGGCTATTCCGGCTAGATCATCCATCGCATGAATGAAATCAAATATCTGACCGAGCCCGGTGATGGCGGGGATGATGTCTTCCAGAACCAGCTTATTGCCAGTCAGTGTACCTACCGCTATGGCGGAGGGATTTGATTCTCCCTGCCAGGCTAAATCGATTCCGGCCAGTCTCATTTTTCCTCTCCAAACCAAGTTGCCTTGTGGCTAAGCGGTTTTCCTCCTTTTTAACCTTCTCAGAATCCAGATAAACAGCAGAACACCCAGGGAGGCCAAAAGCACAAGGAGGATCAAAGCAATTACGGGTCCGGAGGGTTCCTGACCGGGTCCCATGGAGAAATGCTGGTAGAGGGCAGGAGTAACTGTCATTGGCTCAATCAGGCCCTCAAGCGGTCCTCCCAACTGAATGGTCGCCAAACCCGGGATTCGCTCAACCAGCGGAGGCGGGGAACACGAGAACACAACCACTTCAGGCCCTTCCGCCGGAGGTTTCAGCAATATGGTAGTAAATACCAGATCAGAAATTTCATTTCCATTGATAAAATCCAATTTCGAAGGGGAGTATTTCCGCAACGAATCAACCGGAACCATTTGAAAATGAAGGCCCAGGTGTTCCATATCATCCACTTTCGTCGATCCAGTCCACCCATGCTCTTTCTGATCAAGCACAATTTCATCGGCCAGGATTTTCGGATAGCCCAGTCGGTGTCCCCCAATCATTGCCGCTTCGGTCGTCACTGCCATGTAGGGACAATACCAGCCCTCCTTTCCATTATACTCACAGCGGATAAACAGGGCGGATTCCAGGTAGGGGTTTAGGTATTTCGTTAGGGTGATTGGCCAGCGCTCCGTGTCAAAGTAATCTGCGCAAAACATGCCCACCATGGGGACCTTGGGCATTTGTAACATTTCCGGCAAAAGTTCCTCATAGATATCCAGGTTATCAGGTTCTTCAATGACAAAAATTCCATCAAATTCCGTCCAGATATTGCGCTCCCAGAAGAGTATGTCATAGGTACAGCCGGTACCTAGCAAAACGGCTATCACAAATATGAGGTACTTGTGAAATCCAATTAGTTTTTGGAACAGATTTCTCAAATAGTCCATGATGTAATCCAGTTAAATTGTCCGCATTACCGGTCCCTGAAAAGTGTGCGCCCTTTGATAAGCCATGAAAAACCAAAAGACATTACGGCTATGGTTTCAAGCCAAAAAACAACATCCAGCCATTCGGGGACAGCGTATTTAAATAGCTTTTTAGTGGCCACAAAAAGCACCATGGCCATGATGCTTGCAGCTATAGAGTATCCGCAATACTTGTATATTTTATTTCTGATCAGTTTTTCCGGAGAAGGCTTTTGAGGGCCTGTTTTGGTGAAAAGGAAAAAGCTGAAATAAGCCAGGCTGCCCAGAAATCCAAGCGCAAATACATAATGGAAATAACCGATAATCTCCTGCGACAGACTTGGTAGTTCTGGTGCTGTGGGAAATAAGGCGGTACCAACAGCACCAATACAGGCTATATTCCCCACCTTGTTATCAGGGCCATCTTCATAGCCTTCATAAGACCAAAGGAATACCCCGATGGCAAATAAGCATCCAACGAATACATCTCCCATGGCAGTATAGTAATAATCGCTTATGGAAGGTTCGATTCCTCCTCCTTCTACAATGATCTTCCCCAACAAAAGCACAAATGGAAGGGCCATTCCCAGATAGCCAATGGCCCTCCGCAATTGGTGGTAGGAACGTAACAGGGTTGGATGGTTCGGATGGGATTGCATAATTTGTCGTATTATTGGCTGCGCGGGAGCCGGGTCACGCCAACGGCCCATTATGGTGAATTGTGATTCGTAAAGCCCAATAATTCCGGGGATACATCTTTGGTGAGGTTCTTTCTGGCTAAATCCATTTCACAAGCCTCTTTGAAAGAAAGGTGCACGTTGTTGTTCTTTGCCATGATCATTCCCTTCACCACATGCTCAACATCGCCTCCAGCCAAGCTATGAGCCTCCAATGCGTCCATTGGGATATCTATCCCTTCTTTTTCAGCCAGAATCATTGATTTAACAATTGGGGAGGGTGGCACCCTGCGTATTTTCATATCTATCAATTCCAATAAAGTTATTCCAATTCCAGAGTTTATTGCCCGAATCCACAGGCCAAAAGGCACGAAGAAGATCAGGACGTACAATCCAAAAAGGAAAGTCCCTATGACAATCAGATAAGCAAAAATCCCGTTTTCCATCTTACACTTCCTCTTTCCTTTGCAACGGTGAATGATGCTGCATCCAAATCATACTCCATCAACCATTCCCCAGATCCTTACTGGCTTTTCCTGGACGGAGGATGGGCCATTTTCATATAAACACCCCCTGTTTCAAGCTCATCAAGCATTTGATTCAACCGTTGCAATTTTGTTTTCTCCTGCCTCGCTCGATTGATCCATCCAATGTAATCATTCTGTTGATATGCAGGCCTCTCTGCATATTCTCCCAGGAGACCACGTTCTTCCATTGCCTGTTTTACAAATTCAGGCATGGGATGTTTTTGACGTTTTAGTCTTGGCTCTTTTTCACCCATAAATGATCTGTTTTATTTCAGCTGGTGTTATAATTTTAGCGTTCATGTCAGCGTGTCGTCTGTTGAAATGTGTTCTGTGATCAATCATGTATCCTGGTCCGCTCGGACTATGCGGATGTTTCCATATTTACCACCGTTCTTCCTGTAAGTTTTCCACTGAGCATCAGGTCGATTTTTTCATTGAGATCCTTTAACGTGATCTCAGTACAGGTGTCGGCCAGCTTGTCCGGCTTCCAGTCTCCGGATAATTTATTCCACACTAGCTCTCTGTATGCCATGGGTACATTCTGAGAGTCAATGCCAATCAAGCTAACGCCTCTTAAAATAAAAGGATATACGGTTAATTCAAGGCTGGGTGAAGCCACATTGCCACAGCAGGTGATGACTCCCATGGCCTTTGTGGATTTTATTATATTTTGAAGTATTACTCCCCCCACCGTATCTATGGCTCCGGCAAATATTGGCTTCAAGAGGGGCTTATCCCCAATGGCTTCAAAATCCTTTCGCATCACAACGTTGTCAGCTCCAAAATCCAGTAAATAATCACGCTCAGTTTCTTTACCAGTAATGGCAGCTACACTGTATCCGAGCTTTTTTAACAGGGAAATGCTCAATACCCCCACCCCCCCGGTAGCTCCCGAAACAGCTATCTCGCCATCCCCGGGTTCTATCTTTTCAGTAAGTATCAGTACAGCCATGCCTGCGGTTAATCCAGCTGTTCCCAGTGCCATGGCCTCTTTCATGGTAAGGTTCGCAGGCAGCTTAATCGCCCACTCTCCGGGTACTCTGATAAATTGTCCAAATCCCCCATCCGTATTCATTCCCAGATCATAACTCGTAACAATGACCTTATCCCGGACTTCAAATTTTTCGGTATGTGAAGTGATTACCGTGCCAACGGCGTCGATGCCTGGAGTATGAGGATATTTTCGGGTAACACCCTTATTCCCGTTTGCCGAAAGGGCATCCTTGTAGTTTAACGACGAATAGTGAACCCTGATCAGCAAATCTCCCTCAGGCAAATCACTTACCCGCTTTGTTTTAATGGCTCTTTGGTAGGTTCCATTGATTTCTTCTACCATGAGTGCTTTAAACTCTGTTTGTTCCATATGATTCTCTAATGAGCCCCAATGATCCCGGGGGATCCATTACATATTCCAATCCCCGTGTTTGAACGCAGAAGGACGGGCAGTCTAAAATCAATGTTTCAAATTGGCATTGAGCCATTTAACCGCTTCATCTTCAGTAGTGAATTTGTCGACCAAATATCCGGCATTCTTAAAAGCTGTGGTGATGAAATCATGGGAGCGATCTGAAGGCCCAACCAGAAATGCAGAACGTGAATCTCTGGGAAAATCGAAAGTCTGAATATCCTGATTGGCGTAGAAGTAATTATCTGTGACTGACTGAATATTTGGCGATTCCCGCATATCAAAAAGATACCTCTTTATGTGGTTCTCGTTGGCAATACGCTGCAACTCCGGGCCAGACTTTAGAGCAAGCTCTGTGGTCATTGGCACCAGGTATTTGATGATGATATAATTGCGATTATCTGCAATTGAAATCAGGTAATCCGCCTTTTTCTTCCCGTTCTTCAAGTTTTTTTTATGTAATACGCCAATTTACCAAAACCAATGAATAAGGTACAACTTAAATCCCAAGCCAACAACTCGGCATACTACGCAACGCTGTTTAAATCTGAAGATGCTCTGACCATCCGGTTCAGCGATTCCATTCATTTCCTGGACCAATAAATTCAGATTCCTGTTGGGATCAGGCAAAAGGTGCAATGATTGGTCAGGTTGATTTTGTTATTGCCCCGTGAATTGTGTGTTTTACATAGGTATAAATTGAAGGACAATGGCTTTGTCTCGGCCCGGCCACATTTAGCACGCGGATCTTGTAATCAGCAACAAAAGAAAGAACTTCGTGTATGGCCACATCCACAGGAACGAGATCGATGTCAATCATTTTATGCGGTTTCGCCAAATCTATGCAGAAGGCTACTGTTTTTTCAGTTCCGCCATGAAGATTACCCTCATAGAAAATTGCAGTACCATCTGAATCTTCCACATTCTTTCTGGTTCGGGATTCATATCCGCCCTCAATCTCTTCAAGAGGATATTTAAGATCAATGGGGCCATCTTCCGCCAATCTTCCTGCCGGACAACTGCCACCAATGGGAAAGCCACTTTCCATTCCAGCATCAAGTGCTGCCCGGTCAGCCCCTGTTTGACCCCCACTAATAATCTTTGCCAGCATTTTTCGATGGAATCAATGTTGATATCACGCAGAAGCATGACGAGGGCCTTGCTTTTTCGACCAAGTGCTTCACAAGCATTACAGAAGTCTATCGATATTTATCCTATCTTATTTTTCTCTTGCATGTTCAAGTGCCGAAGGAGCCTTGCACCCAACAATCGCAGGGGCTTCATGAACAAGCGCATCGTTCTCCAGGGCGGTGACCATGAAAAGGGCAAAGTCCACCCGCCGTGTCAGATTGCTTTTCAGGATGGGATCTCCAACATGCCTGCTCCATACCGGTAATCCCTGACTCTCGCCTTCTTCAAGATCGCTTCCCCGAACCACTGTCCACCTGGTTTCGCTTTTGAATATCCGCTTGCATGCTTCAACCTGGTCATCCAGTTCCACCAGTCGAAACAAGCGACCCAGAAAGCCAAATACCTTCTCCAGCATTTTCAGCTTCCGGGAATAGACATCCTTGCCATCCAGACTTATGTGCCAGCCACAGGAAAAGATCAAACGTGCACCCTTTTCCGCAAAATCCAGCACCGCCTGTGCGGTCCCGGAAGAGTATTGTTGAACTCCCCAGGGGACCAAAACCGTAAGAACACCCTGGCATCCGTGGACTGCTTCTTTGATTACATTTCGATCATTCGTAGCTCCAGGAAATAGGGTGATGCGATCTCTGAGCTTATCAAGCTTATCCACACTTTTGCTACGGCAAACTCCGACAACTTCATATCCTTTGTCCAAACAGTGTTGGATCATATATTGTCCAAGCTTTCCGGATGCTCCTACAATGCACACTTTCATATCTTAGGTCTTTACAAGTAATCCTGCGGCAAAAAAGGTCGGCTTCTTTCTCAATTTCTTACCGTCATTCACCGAAATTCTGCCCTGTCGATGGTACATCGAAAGAACTCACCTTGCTCCTCAAAACGATCAGATCCAAAGTACCAACCGGCGCGGAACTTGGATGGAATTGTGTATGCCCCAAAGGTACGTTCTTCCTCAAACTGAGCGCCGAAATCATACAAACCGAAAGTATCCCCTTCGGGATTCCCCCAACGAGGCAGAGATACATTCAATAATCGCCCTTCTTCGGCAAGCAATAAGGATACTGTTTCGGTGAATCCTGCCACTGTGAATTCTGCTCTGGGATGCAAGGAATCTTGAACAGTCCAGTTGACATCGTTCCATGCCATGCGGGAGGGCAGCCAGACACACTCTCCCTGAAGACGTCCGGCAGCCGATCGCGTGATGTCGGGCCCGGAAGCCTTCATAACCGGAATTATACCCAGGAGCCTCCACATCATGCTGCCTTTGCCATCGATGATCCGGTCCGCCCCGCGAACAGGAATTCCTGACATCCACGCCGTGGCTCTCCAGATCATTCCCCGTTCCGCTTGAATTACCTGCTCTGCCTTAAATGAAGACCATTTATTCAGTTTTATCTCACCATGCATGTGCAATCGCACGGCATGTGCCAGGGGCGCTCCCGGCTCAATGGCATGCATAAGGTACCGGTGTGCCGGAGCTGGAAGAGCCGACATGCGCTCAGGCTCAAAGGTCTGGGATGCAGGCTGGGTGGAATTCCACAGATGTTCAAGCAATTTTCTGGAAGACATTATTTACTTATTGAATAAACCAAAGGCAGAAACAAAGGGTGCCCGACAACCTGCTGATAATACATAGTCAGTCCTGATGTCCGCTTTGGTGATTTGTTCATTCAATGGCAAAAATGGTCTTAAACTCTTCTTTCATTTTCACAACATGCCAGCCAATAGACTCGGCATGAGCTAAGGCTTTTTCAGTTCCATGCACATAGCTGTATTCCCTTTCTTCATCATCGTGATGAACAATGATGGCCATGGAAGGTCCGTTTCCGGAAAGGGTATATTGCATCATTTCGTAATCCCCATCACTATTGCCAGCTGCAAAAATAGGTTTCTTACCAATGTGTAATCCAATATTTGCCGGTTTAATTTGTTTGTCGTTAAGCGATTGTACTTTTTCAGTGCGAACCAGGTAATTGCCAGTTGTGTCGTTGATGTACTTCAATTCTACACTACTTCCTATTACATTTTCGGAAGGTATATTGTATATTTCCTCTGAAACGGTTCTAACGAAAGTTACTTCGCCACCAGTAACAATATATACCTTGAAATGATTATCCTGCAAGAAGTGAACCAACTCTACCATAGGCAGGTAGGTTAATTCTATATACGGCCTGTCGAATTCGGGATGCATGTTTTCGGTGAGAAACTGATACACTGATTCTTTATAATCTTCTTCTTTTTGCCCCTTGTGCGCAGAAAACAATGCATTAATTAAATCAAAGGATGAAAATTCTTCAATCACGCTTAGGTTGCCATCGGCCAGCTCTGAATACAGTGAACTTTTTTGCAACTCCGGGTTTTCAGGCACTTCCTCTTTCAGATAATCTACTTCGTACTCCAAAGGAATGTACAAGGGCTTTTCTGTCCAAAGGGTACCATCGTTATCAAAAACCGCAATGCGATCTTCCTGAGCCACAAAACCAGAAGAACCGGGTGTTGTGACATTCCGAACAAAGTCAATAATTTCTTGCTTTATGGCGGTGTTGTTCCAGTGAGATAATGGTTCCTCAGAAACAGATTCCTGTGGACCTGTACTGCAGCTCAATAACAGGCCGAAAGAAAGTATGAGGGAAAAAATGATATGTCTATGCATGATAATCCTTTATAGTTGGTTGACTATTTGGCCCAAATGAACAATGATTCATGAAGCCTCATATTAAACTGATTGTCTCCTTAAATTGTTCAGCAATACCATTCCCTTATTTTTGATTTCAGAACTGTGGAACAAAGCCGCCGTGACGCAGGATCAGCTTCTCGGTTTCTGCCAAGGGCAAAACAGGCGTTATTATGTGCCTGGTATTTGACAGGCCTTTTTATCAGTTCCTACCAATTACACCTGCTTTGATTAATGGATTCCGCATTGTGCCCCTAGCGTCCGCTGCAGCGGGTCGCGGGCCTTGTTTTTCTGCCCATGGCCTCCCACGAATGGCATTGGGCTTCTGCGATGGGTTAGGCAGTATTGAACTGGTGCCGCCTGATATGCCAACCAAGACCCAGTTCAGCGATCCCGAGGATGAAATACAGAATATGCAGTCCACCAATGGATCTGATAACGGAAACCTGAATCACGATCCATGCGACCAGGATGGCCCCAAGGACCATCGCTAACTCTTTGGCGTATCCTCTTCTCATAAAAGACAGAACAGCACCTGCCACACTCCCGATACCATTCACAGTGAAAAGGAAAATACCCGGTATCAGAAAGTCTGGGAAAGGCGATCCTTCTAGAAAGTTTAATGGCACTCCCAGCGTGCTGCCCGAAGGATCAATCACCAGCATGAAGCCACCTCCAATGGCTCCTAGACCAATAAATGCTTGTAAGCATCCCAGGACAATAAAGACTTTCCTCTTGGCATTGGTTTTTTCCATCGTCTGTTATTTTACTTATTAAGTCCAAGAAAAATATTCATTCCCGGCACCCTTTTCATATAGGCTACATATGTATCGCCAACTTGCTGAATAAGACGCTGGTCTTCCTCTTTGCAGCTCAGGTAAATGACCATGGTGCCCATCACTCCCGGCAACATGAATTACCAGTGAGGGAACCATAATACTGTGGTGATAATCTATGCAACTAGGCGGAATAATCTGATATCGCCTTTTTAATTACCTCTTCCGGCAGGTAGGTGATTTTGGCAATATCATCCATTGACAATCCCTCTTTAGATAATCGAAATGCAACGTGTTCCATTCTTTCTCCGATCTCGATAATATTATAGTCATAGTCGTAAAAACGAACAACCCTTTGTCTCCATGGCTGTTCTACCAGACCATGTATGAATGTAACATCTGCCTCTTTTACTCTATCTACAGTTTCTTCTATATCATCTGTCTCAAAGTATAGTTCAAAACTATTCGATTTAGAATAAACCGGGAGTTGGTTTATCAACTCCCTGAAATGAGACTTCTGATGAATGGCAAAATCACCGTGAAAAGTGACATTTTCACCATAATCTGTTTTTACAGACTGACCCAGCACTGTTTCGTATAAATATCTAGACTTTTTTACATCCTCAACAACAACCAGGGAACAAACAAATTTCATACTCTTTTCACTTTAAAAATATCTAAATCATGCTACCAAGCGGGTTAAACACGCAAAAGTTCGGCCAAAGGGCATTGTTTAATTTTCAAGAGCGATCTGCTACCGACAACTTCGGGATTAGTTACTGCCTGAAACCAGGGAATCTCCTATGAAGGCATTCATCTTCAGCATTTCGTATTCTCGGTTTAAGGCATTCAGATCTACAGCTTTGTTCTTCAAGTGCTTGTCAAAAAAAGAAGTGACCACCGCTCTTGTAATCTCCATGGCCAGATCAGGATCGATATCTCCTGCCTGGCTTAGGGCCCTGACTGGAATCATAAATGGAATATCCATAAAATTGCTATGTCCGGAATGAAGAACAACACCTTCATAAAAGACTGAGGTACTCTTGTTCACGTAGGCATGCTCATTCAAATTTTCATGTTCTGCAGGCCAATCTGCAGACAGAAATAGAAAGGGTTTCTGTAAAACGGTATCAACCATTTGCCCCCACTGGATGCCATCAATGTTCGCGGCAGCCTTGATTCTGCTATCTACCAACAAGGCTTCCCCTGCTGGTCCACCGCCCCTGGAATGACCAAAAGCGCCCACATGGACCAGATCGACACGGTGGAAATAATCGCCAGTATCGCCGCGCCGCCGCTGACAAAGGCGTGAATATCCAATAACGCGACGACTGCCACACATAACCAGGCGATAATGGTGGCAGCGATCAACGGGATGGTACGTTCAAAGGTCTCGTTCACAGTGTTGTCTCCT
>CBDTYO010000012.1:0-21949 GCA_965364615.1 uncultured Bacteroidia bacterium | reverse complement strand
GGGCAATGGCCAGTTCCATCTCCGCATCCTGAAATTTTTTGGACGACAAAATCGATTTCATAGAGACGATCCTCGGATGCTGGTTGGGAACCTCAATACCAATGGTACCTTTCCCGGGAATGGGGGCTATAATTCTGATTCCCAGTGCAGAAAGGCTCAAGGCGATGTCATCCTCCAGGCTTTTGATCTTGGAGATCCGGATGCCCGGGGCAGGAACGATCTCGTAAAGGGTGACCGTAGGACCGATGGTGGCCTTGATCTTGTCGATCTTGATGTTGTAGTTGCCCAGGGTCTCCACGATCCGGTTTTTGTTGGAGATAAGCTCTTCGTTGGTCACCGTGGTATCCCCCTGATCGTATTCTTTCATGAGGCTCAGCGGGGGGTACTGGTATTTGGGCAGATCCAAGGTCGGATCGTATTCTCCCAGGGCACCTTCATCCGGATTGAAGTCATCGGGATTGGTGCCGGATACATCCTCAATGGTCATTTCCACATCGTCTTTGGCTTCCGCATCTGAAGGAGACGTTTCTCCTTGGGGTCCCTCAGCCTGTTCCTCCGGTTTCAGGCTGTTGACCACAAAGGGATCTGACTCCCCTTGGAGCTCAGCCTCTTCCCCGGACTCTTGCTCTCCATGGGAAGCATCCTCCTGAGGGCTTCCTGGGTCCCCGGTGGCCCCATCGGTTTCAGTTCCTGGTCCAAATGTAAGGGCGTGGGCATGTTCCCTGATCCACTCCAGGATAGGGGTGGAAAACAGCAATAGTGCCGCATAGCAAATGATCAGGAGAAAGATCGTGCCAAAGGTGCCGATGCTGGCCACCAGCCACTTGCTCAGGAAATAGCCATGCTGTCCGCCTGGTCCACTGCCAAGCAGGCCGCCTGCATCTCCGAACAATAGTCCCAGGGTAATGGAAAACAGGATGATCAGGATCAGGCTGTTTCTGATGCTCTTTCCAGGTTTTACAAGCCGGATCCGGTACAGGGCCATGGCCCAGATCACCAAAATGGCCGGAAATACAAAGCTGGCCAGACCAAACCAATTATTGATCAACAGGTTGGATACCCATGCTCCCAGCTTTCCTCCCGAATTCTCCACCCGGATCTCCGGACCGGAGAATACCTTGGCCCATTCAAAATCCTGGTCCGTTTTCCAATTCACCAGGTAGGAGATCATCGACAATACCATGAACAAAGCCACCAGCAGGAATACGATTCCCAGGGCATACCTGAACCGGTCATCCCTGAAAAAAGCAACCAGGGATCCCAGGAACCTGATGATTGCATTTTTCTTTTTCTTTTTTTTGGCCATGCTCCCGGAGTGCTAATCAGAAATATAGATGGTATTAACCAACCAATTTACATATAAGCTGATAGTGATTTCTAATCTTTTGTAAACAAACTGTTGATAAAACCTTCCATCACCGGACGGCTTACTTCCCTGTATTCATCGGGTACGGAAAAAATCTTTGACTCAACGGTTCTCTCTTCATACAACTTGCAGCTCAAATTCATTTTCAGGTAACTCAGCTGAATCGGGAAGGCAGAAAGGGGTTTGTCGATGTCCTTGTAGGGAGTGCTCAGGTTGGGCCTTCGTACGGAGAAATCCTCTGTGTAGTAGATGCTGAACTTTTCCTCTCCGGTATCGACCTCTACGCGGTTGGATTGGAGGCCCCCAATGACTGTGCTCTCCTGGGTGTTCCTGAAACTCAGGTTCTGAGGCACGACCAAGCTCGCCGGAAGTTCCCCTTGCCCGGAGCGGTAATACAACTTATTGCCAAACACATTGAGCAGGGTGGTCACCCGCCTGCGTTTCAGATCGGCCAACTGGATCAGCGAGAACTGTTTAAAAAATCCCTCGATCTTCGTGATCACAAAATCCTTGGTATACCACGATTGCATGGTAGAAGGCAGGATCCGGGTGGGAATGTCCCCGGCAGTATCCTCCAGGTATTCGATCTGGTAGAGGACGTAATGCGCATCCACCATTTCCCGAAGATTGGGATCCCGGCGGCAGCTGTTTGACAGGAGGAGGGAAAGGGATAGGAAGATAATCGGTAGTTTCCGCAACACAGTATATGGATATCAGACTGATTAAAACTAGGCAAATATATCAATTATATGTTTTAGAATCTCTATTTAGCAGTGGAGGAAGGTTTGGGAATATTTAGATTTGCAGGATGTACCAATGACCGGGCGATGAAAAAACTTGCTGTGGTGGCTCTGGGCGGGAATGCGCTTCTTCGGGATGACCAGTTGGGAACCATTGACGAACAGGAACAGAATACCACCGATACCCTGGAAAATCTCATATATCTGATCAGGGAAGGGTACGACATAGTGATAACCCATGGGAACGGGCCGCAGGTTGGGAATATTCTCATGCGCAATGATGCAGGCGAGGCAGTATATGGTATTCCGCAGATGCCCCTGGATATCTGTGTGGCGGATTCACAGGGGGGCATCGGATACATGATCGAGAGAATGCTCAGAAATATCCTGCACAAACATGGAATGAACAAAGAAGTGGTGACCCTGGTCACCATGGTCCTGGTGGAGGAACAAGACCCTGCCTTTGATAATCCGTCCAAGCGCGTAGGAAAAACCTACAGCAGGGAGGAGTCCGAGCGAATTGCCAAAGAGAAGGGATGGATATTCCAGGCAGGCAGTAAGCGTGAGGATGGCTTTCGAAGGGCCGTTCCGTCACCCCGGCCCATTGGGATCATCAATGAAAGAGTGGTGGAGAACCTGGCCAGGCAGGGAACCATTGTAATTGCTTCCGGAGGTGGAGGAGTACCCGTTTACCGCGATGCTGAGGGCAGGCTAAGGCCTTCGGAGGCGGTGATCGACAAGGACCTGGCCTCCTCTCTCCTGGCAGCCAGGATAGGCGCCGATGAATTCTACATACTGACGGATGTTCCCTATGTTTACATCCACTACAATACCCCCGAACAGGAGGTAAAGGAGTTTCTGAATTATAAGGATACCCTGGCCTATCTGGAACAGGGCATGTTTGGAAAGGGAGATATGGAGCCGAAGATCAGGGCTTGTCTTCAATTCATAGAACACGGGGGTGAAAAAAGCGTTATCACGGAGGCCTTTAAATTGGAGGACCGGAGTTATGGGACAAAAATCACCATGGAATATGACCAGTAACTTTTTGTGTTACTTTTGTGTATTCACCAAAAACAATCCATCTCATGGCTTTTAACCTGCGCAACAGACACTTTCTTACCCTGCTTGATTTCACCCCCCAGGAGATTCGCTTCCTGCTTGATCTGGGTTTTGCATTAAAAAAAGCAAAATACAGCGGGACGGAAGTTCCGCGGCTGACCGGCAAAAACATTGCCCTGATATTTGAAAAAAGCTCTACCCGCACCAGATGCGCTTTTGAGGTGGCCGCTCTGGATCAGGGAGCAGGAGTGACCTATCTGGGACCTTCAGGTTCACAAATAGGTCACAAGGAATCCATGAAGGATACTGCCAGGGTGCTGGGTCGAATGTACGATGGAATCGAGTACCGTGGTTTTGGACAATCGGTGGTGGAGGAACTTGCGGCCCATGCAGGGGTGCCAGTGTGGAACGGACTCACCGACGAGTTTCACCCCACCCAGGTGCTGGCCGATTTGATGACCATGCGTGAGCACTCCGCCAAAGCCCTGGAAGATATGAAGTTCTGTTACCTGGGCGATGCCAGGAACAACATGGCCAATTCTTTGATGGTGGGAGCCGCCAAGATGGGAATGGATTTTCGCGCAGCCGCTCCCTCCTCAGTCCAACCTGATAAAGCCCTGGTGGAGAAATGTCAAACCCTTGCAGCCCAGACCGGAGGCAAGATCCTCATCACCGATGATGTGAACAAGGCGGTGCAGGGTGCAGATTTCTTGTATACGGATGTATGGGTCTCCATGGGGGAGCCGGATGAGGTCTGGGAGGAGCGGATCAGACTCCTGAAGCCCTACCAGGTAAACATGGATGCACTCAAAGCCACGGGCCATCCGGAAGTGAAATTTCTGCATTGCCTTCCGGCCTTCCACAACAGGGAAACCAAGGTGGGGGAGGAGATCTATCAAAAGTTCGGTCTGGATGGCATGGAGGTCACCGAGGAGGTATTTGAATCGGAGCATTCCATTGTATTCGATCAAGCCGAAAACCGCATGCATTCGATCAAAGCCATCCTGGTGGCCACGCTGGGCGGATAGCTGCAATTATCCTGATATTGCAGAAGGGTCCATTAAAAAAACAAATGCCTGATGTAAAAGAACAATATGGTTCCGCATACCATGAGTTTCATTCCAACGCCCAACATAAATCCTACAAAGGAGCCCCATGCGGCCCTGAGAGCTTCCTTGTCTTTCTTGCCGCCCGAAATTTCTCCGATATAGGCACCCAGGAAAGGGCCGATAATGATCCCGAGGGGTCCGAAGAACAGGCCCACCACCACCCCGATGGTGGCACCCCATACTCCCCGTTTGGATCCCCCGAACTTTTTGGTTCCCATGATGGGCACCACATAGTCAAGGATGGTAACCAGGATCACGAAAAAAAGCAGGATCCACAAGGCATTTTCATATCCGGTCCCGCGGTCACTCACATAGGGGGTCCAGCGCAATAGCAGAAAACCGGCCCAGCTGATGGGCGGACCGGGCAATACCGGAACAATACTTCCTACGAAACCTATCAGTACAAGTGCCGCGCCCAGCACGGCCAGGGTGATATCCATTTTGAGTTATTTTAAGATTCCTATTATATCGTCGAATGCAGCATAGGCCACACAGAATGAGAGAGGCATGGTGATCAGGATACCGATGCCGAAAGCAAGGACGCCCAGCAGATTTATCCCGGCCAGCACCAGGTAAAGCAGGAATACCTGGCCAAAATTGCCAGCTACTGTTTTTCTGCTGAGCCTGATGGCCTGGGCAGGCTCCATATCAAAAAACCACATGAAGAAATGGGCAAAGACATAACTGACCGCAAAATAGATCCCCGGAACGATCAACATGGCAAATCCAAGCACCACAACTGCCAGTATAAGCAGGTTCAGCTTGAGCAGGTCGCCGAATTTCTCAAAGCCCCTGAAATAGTCCGATGGCTCAATCCTTCCTCCCCGGCTTAATTTGTGGGCCATATGGTAGTAACAGGCACTGACCGGTCCGCCCAGCAAAAGTCCGGAAATGGGGTTGGAAAAGACCAAAACACCTAAGAGGCTGAATGCAATGAGCTCTGCAGGGGCCTTGCGGAAAAGATTGAATCCCCCCTGCAACACATTCTCCAGGGAGAGTGCATATCCCTCAGAAGCCTGATCCACCTGCCTGTGAACATCTTGAATCACCTCCATGTGTTTTCTTTTCCGAAAATTAGTCAAAATATCGTACATTTATTTAAAAGCCCGGATGGATGGAGGAGCACGAGAGCCTGTATGAAAAAATCAACGAGATTCTGGGAGGGAGCCCTGGCAATCTGAAAGTCCTTGAACAGCAGATCGATATGGACCTGCAGCTGGAATACTATGAATGTTCCAGGAAGGTTAGGGAGGAAAGGGATGAGGCATGGGCCCTGGATCATGTGCAGTACCTGGAAGAACCGGGATACTCCGTGGATGTGAAGAAGGAGATTCTGGCCAGGCTGGCCAGCCTGGCCAATCCCGAATGCTTCAGAGCGATCGAGTCCTTTATGACTTCCGCCGGGGAGCCTCTGCGAACCTGGGCCGTTCTCTCCCTGAATGAGAGCAGGATGGTACTGGAGAGCAAAATCCTGGATGAGAATCAGGTATTTATCTCCACGGGTTTGGGTGGCAAGGACGAAAAGCTGCGTTATTTTGTGGTACTAATGACCCGTTCAAGGATCGACCTGTCTGATTCGCAGCAGATGGTCATCAGGAATGAGTTCGGGTATATCATGGAAAAGTTTGATGCGGAGCTGGAAGAATACAATTTCTCAGGCTCCCTGGCCACCATTCTGATCTTACTGCCCATGAAACATTCTTTGAAATCTGTTTTCAAAGAAGCCATTGATGAATGCAACCGCTATGGAGATTTCCTCAACGACGATTTCATCGTCACCAATGTAAGGGTGCTCTCCTTTCAGGAGATAGAGGATTTCCTGGAAAAACGAAATGAAGCGAACTAGGCAGTCTCCTCACCCAGATCTTCGAACTCCACATTGGTGAAATCTTTCTCTTCCTCGACAGGTGCTTTCTCGGCCTTTTCATTGTTAACGGGAGATGCATTGTCCTCTTCATCGATCTCAATGGGCTGTGGATTGGCCAACCGGATATACTCAATGATCTCGGTCAGGCTGTCGGCGAATTTGTCGAAGTCCTCTTTGTACAGAAAGAGTTTGTGTTTCTCGTAGAAAAACTTCCCGTCACGGTTAAATCTCTTCTTGCTTTCAGTAATGGTCAGGTAGTAGTCGTTCCTTCGGGTGGCTTTTACATCAAAAAAGTAGGTTCGTTTTCCTGCCCTGACAGCCTTTGAATGAATCTCCTCCCGTCCAGTTCCATCCGCTATATGCCCATCAGATTTAACGTTTCCATCATCAATCATTAGGTCAGTTTTGGTTAGGGTTTAGTTAGTTCATTTCCAAAAGTGTAAAATATTTTAAACATATTCAAATTTTCCACCAATTTAGCGTGGGACTAAACTTGCTGTCGAACAGATGTTTCATAGAATAAAATTTAGTGTAAATTTGCATGGTCATTGAGATTTGAATCCAGCTCGCCCATTCCCCGAAGTTCTGCTTCGGGGTTAGCGGGCACCTTTAACATAGTATTTGGATCGAAGATTCCCCGGAGCAGAGGTCCGAGAATCTTCAATACAGGTTCTTTAACAAATGATCAGCAGGAGACAACTACGTATTAAAGCACTGCAATCTCTGTATGCTCACTACAAGACGGGCGGAGAGGATATGCGGCTTTCCGAAAAGGAGCTGCATTTCAACATTGAGAAAGCTTACGAGCTTTACCACTACCTTTTATTGTTGATCATCGATGTGGTGCTGTATGCAGAATCACGGATTGAGATCGGCCGGAACAAAAGAATTCCCACCCACCAGGATCTGAATCCCAATACACGGTTCCTGGAAAATAAACTGATCGAACAACTGAGGAACAATGAGCATCTGCTGAGATTTGTGGATCAGCACAAACTGAATTGGGTCAACCACCCTGAGCTCATTAAGGAACTATACAACAGGCTGGTGGAAAGCGAGGAGTATGTCGCTTACATGGAGTCTGAAGAGGAACCCGGCTACGCCGAAGATAAACGACTGCTGACCTTTATTTACACGCACCTTGTTTATTCCAGCGAACTGCTTCATTCCATCCTGGAGGAACAGAGTATTTTCTGGAACGACGACCTTGAGTTTATTATAAGCATGGTAGTGAAGACCTTTAAGAAATTCAAAGAGGAGGACGGTCCGGATAAGGCATTGATGGAGCTTTATAAAAACAAGGAGGATCGGGATTATGTGGTGAAACTGTTCAGACAAACCATCCTGCATCGTGATGAATATGTGGAGTATATCAAGGAAAATACGCGCAACTGGGACCTTGACCGGATTGCCTTCATGGATATCCTGATCATGCAAATTGCCATTGCCGAACTGGTGGCATTCCCGTCCATTCCCACCAAGGTCACCCTCAACGAATACCTGGAGATCTCCAAGTTTTACAGCACCAGCAAAAGCAATGTTTTCATCAATGGAGTGCTTGATAAGGTGGTGATGCAACTGAAAGAAGGCAAGAAGATAGTTAAATCAGGAAGGGGTTTGATTGGTGAGAGCGATTGAGGGAATAACGGGGTCTACAGGGCTTGCAGCGTTGCTGGTGTTAGGCTTTTTGTCAGCCTGCGGGGGACAAAATGGCAGCAGGGAATCCCTGGCTGAGGGACAGGCATATTCAGTTCAAGATCCAGTCTCAGAGCCAGTTATGCTTTTTGATACCCTGGAGCATGACTTTGGAACAATCATTGAAGGAGAGAGGGTGGTTGGCTATTTTGACTATCAAAACGGCGGGGGTAAGGATCTGTTGATCACTTCGGTGGAGGCCACATGTGGTTGTACCACCCCCGGATGGAGCAGTAAACCTTTGAAACCCGGAGAAAGAGGCAGACTGGAGGTGATCTTCGATGCCTCGGGCCGAAGCGGGGCGCAGCGCAAGGTAGTTACAGTACAGTCCAATGCCAGTAGCCAGCCGGTGCGACTGACCATAAAAGCGAATGTAACCAATGGTGTTTAATTTAATATAAAACGTATGACTTTATTATTTCAAATGTTAACAGGAGGGGCTGCATCTGGCGGACCTGGCGGAGCAGGAATGCAGTCTCTGATTTTTCTGCTGCTTATTATTGTGGTTTTCTATTTTTTCATGATCAGGCCACAGGTGAAAAAGCAGAAAGAAGCCACCAACTTTAGAAATTCCCTGAAGAAGGGTGACAAGGTGGCCACTACAGGCGGTATTTATGGCAAGATCACCGATGTAAAGGAGCGTACGGTGACTCTGGAAATAGCTGATAATGTGATTGTGAAGGTGGATAAAACGGCTGTGATGGCAGAGCCGACCGAACAAAGCACTGCCAAGAAGTAAAACCGCGGATTTGGAAAATAGTAAGCTCCAGAGGTGGCGCAGGGTGCCGGAGGGACAGAACCTTCAGTTTCGGAAGAAGGTACTTATGTTTTCTGTTTTTCTGTTCATTTCTGCGGCCATCTGGATGCTCAACGCCTTGAGCAAGAACTATACTTCCATCATTGAATATCCGCTGATCTATACTGATTTTCCGGAAGACAGGGTATTTGTTGGTGAGATGCCAGGGCATCTTGACCTGGAGATCAACGCCCATGGTTATGCACTGCTGCGCTATAAAATGTTCAGAAAACCGGTGCCCATCAGCTTCAAGATATCTGCTTTCAATATGACCCAGCGGAGTGATAGCTCAAGTGCTTATATTTTAACACGTTATCTTAGGGATCAGATCTCAACACAACTGCCCACAGAATTGCAGCTGCTGGAGATAAAGCCCGATACCTTGCAGTTCCGATTCACCAATAAGGTGAGCAGGAAGGTAAAGATCAGGCCCGATCTTGCTTATACGATCGATAAACAATTTACCATCAAGGATGAAGTAAGGCTTTCTCCCGATTCCTTGATCGTGAGCGGACCTGATCTGATACTCGACACACTGGGCTTTGTAAGCACCGAAAGAGTGGATCTGGGTCTTCTCACCAGGAATTTCAGCGATCAGTTGGAATTACATCAGATTCCGGAACTCAGCTATGAAGTTTCCAAGGTGGATTGCAACATCGAGTTGGAGAGGTTCACAGAGATACAGGTCCCGGTACCCATTGATGTGCTGAATCTGCCCGATAGTATTGAGCTTCAAACCTTTCCTTCCAGGGTCCTGCTCACCTGCAGGGTGGGATTGAGCAAATATGACAGAATCGAAGGTCATCCCTTTCGGGCTGTGGTGGATTATGATTTGATAGATGAGCAGACAAAAGTGTTGGAAGTAAGTGTACAGAACCTTCCGGTTTACCTGCTCAGCCATGAGTACAGCCCCAGGAATGTTGAATTTCTGAAATCTCGGAAATAATGTTGCGGGTGGGTTTGACAGGTGGGATAGGTAGTGGAAAGTCTCTGATATGCAGTATTCTGGAGAAGTTAAGGGTCCCTGTATATTACGCAGATGCTGAAGCCCGAAGGCTGATGAACTCTGATCCTGTTCTGAAGGATCGGATCAGGGCTCTGATGGGCGCGAAGGCCTACAGGGACGAGGAGCTTGACAGAAAATATTTGGCTGACCGTTTGTTTGGAAATCAGAAGATGCTGGAAGCCATGAATGCTTTGGTCCATCCAGCCGTGCGCAAGGATTTTAATGCATGGACCCAGGCATACAAAGAAGATCCCTATGTGGTGAAAGAGGCAGCCATACTTTTTGAGAGTGGGGCCCATAGAGAACTGGATAGCACAGTGCTTGTGTATGCCCCGATGGAACTCAGGATCCGCAGGGTCATGGAGCGTGACCGGTGCGACCGGGAGGCTGTGTTAAAAAGAATAAGCCATCAGATGGCCGAGGATGAACAGAAAAAGCTTGCAAACCATGTCATTCTAAATGACGGGCACCAAATGCTTCTGCCTCAGGTGGTTGAATTGCATAAAAGTTTTATAAAAGGAACCAGGTAATTATGGCAAAATTTGGAAAATGGGTCGGACTTGGATTGGGATGGGCCCTGGGAGGTCCCATTGGAGGAATCCTCGGACTGGCTGTGGGATCTATTTTTGATTCGGGAACCCCGGGTGGAACCGGACAGGGCCGTGGGGATGTGAGGACCAGGACCCTGAGGGGCGATTATGCGGCCTCCCTGCTGGTGCTGATAGCAGCAGTGATGAAAGCGGACGGAAGGGTCATGAAGAGCGAACTGGACTATGTGAAGCGTTACTTTGTTACCCGATTTGGTGAAGATACAGCCTCCGAAGCAGTGGTGATGCTGAGGGACATACTCAAGCAGGAAATTCCACTGCGGGATGTTTCACAGCAGATGGCACAAAAACTGGATTATTCCTATCGGCTGGAAATGCTTCATTTTCTCTTCGGTATTGCCTCTGCCGATGGCTCAGTGAGTGACCGGGAAAATGAAGTGATTCAAAAGATATCCGGATATATGAGCATCACTGCGTCTGATTTCGAGAGCATCAAGGCCATGTTCGTTAGTCAGACAGATGCATCCTACAGGATCCTGGAGATTGAACCCACCAGTTCTGATGAGGAGGTTAAAAAAGCGTTTAGAAGGATGGCCATGAAGTACCATCCCGATAAGGTAAGTCACCTGGGGGAAGATTTTAAGAAAGTGGCCCATGAGAAGTTCCGCAAAGTACAGGAAGCCTACGACCAGATCAGGAAAGAGCGGGGATTGAAGTAGAAGTGCTATATTTACATCACTTTTTTAGCGAGGTATGAAGACGATTCAGTTAAAAGACATCCTGTCCATATCGGGCAAAGGGGGATTGTATAAGTTTATTGCCCAGGCCCGTAACGGGATAGTGGTGGAGTCCCTTGAGGATAAAAAGAGACATGTGGCACCGGCCACTGCAAGGGTGAGTTCCTTAGAGGATATTGCCATATTCGCCATGGATGTGGCAGTGCCCCTGGGAGATATTTTCTTCAAGATACATGAAGGGGCTGAAGGCAAAGAAACCATTTCCCACAAGGCCTCTGCCAATGAACTGAAAGATTTTTTCAGGGAGTTGGTTCCTGAGTATGACGAAGACCGCGTCTATGTCTCGGACATTAAAAAGGTATTTCATTGGTACAACCAACTGCACCAGCATGAACTGCTGGAAGTGGTGGAAAAAGAAGAGGGGGATACGGATGGCGAAAAAGATCCTGGCAAAAAGAAGGAAGGCGAGGATCCAGCTCCAGAAAAGTCCTCAACCAAGAAGTCTACATAGATTTGGCTTCCTGCCAGATGGCCTCCATTTCCTCCAGGCTCATCTCTTTCAGGGAGCGTCCCAATTCCAGGGCCTTCTTTTCCAGGTACTTAAATCTCTTGATAAACTTTCTGTTGGTGCGTTCCAGGGCGGTTTCAGGTTCTATGTCATAGAGCCGGGCGGCATTCACAATGGAAAATAAAAGGTCGCCGATCTCATCTTCCATTCTGTCCTTTTCCTGACCCCGGTTCATTTCCTGTTTGACCTCATGGATTTCTTCAATCACCTTGTCCCACACCTGTTCCCTGTGATCCCAGTCAAAACCAACGGCCCTGACTTTGTCCTGTATCCGGTGGGATTTGATCATGGCCGGCAGGGATACGGGTACGCCTGAAAGCACACTTCGGTTCCCTTCCTTCATTTTCAGCTCCTCCCAGTTCTCTATCACTTCCCCGGAATCTTTCACCGCACGGTCGCCAAACACATGCGGGTGCCTGAATACCAGCTTCTCATTGATGCCTGTCAACACATCGGCGATATCGAAAGCCCCTTTTTCGGAACCAATTTTCGCATAGAAAACGATGTGCAGCATCAAGTCCCCCAGTTCCTTTCGTATTTCATTCAAATCCTGATCCATGATGGCATCGGCCAGCTCATAGGTTTCCTCAATGGTCAGGTTTCTGAGGCTATCCAGGGTTTGTTCCCTGTCCCAGGGGCATTTCTCCCGCAGCTCATCCATGATCTCCAGCAGGCCCTCAAAGGCCTTTAACTTCTCTTCTGTGCTATGCATTCTATCCTTCTTTGAATTCTACCCGCAGGGTGGAATCAGTATTTAACTTGAGTAAACCGGCAGCATTCCCGTTCCTGATGGCGATTTCGAGCAAACCAGCCGAATTAAAGATGGCAAGCAATTCACCTGGTGCAGTTTCATTGTAGCGTTGATTGATGCGATGAATTTTATAGTGTTTGCTTTGGACATAAATGGTGAATGGTTTTCCCTTGCCAACCCGGTCAAATAGATCCCTGGATACATTGGTGATGGCATTTTGGTAGGAGTCGATATGAATCACACTGCCGGTAATTATATTTTCTTCGATGGTGGCCCTGAGAGGAGTTTGCCTGTCATAATCTTCAATGGTTTCCCCCAGTTCAGAGAGGGCTTTCCCTTCCCAAAGCGCACAGGCAACCTCTGCAAACAGCGACATGGAAATAAAACTTCCCTGGTTTTCGGGGTCTTTTGCACTCAGCTTGACCACCAGTTCAGGTTCCGTGCCACCCAGCAAGCCTAAAATGCCATTATCGGCACAGAGAAAATACTGCTTGTCCTTTCTGGCTCCCAGTATTTGTCCGTCTATTTCAGGCTCCGAATTGACCGCAATGATGTGTATGGTGTTGTCGGGAAAGTGGGGATAGCTGTTTCTTACCACAAATGCAGCCTGTGCACTATTGAAGGTTTTAACCCGGTGGGTGATGTCGATGATTCTTGCCTCCGGACAGGCAGAGAGCAGTTTTCCCTTGAGTGATGCCACATAGTAATCATTTTCGCTCCAATCGGACGTCAGGGTGATCATGTGCATGGGTCTGCGACAGGGATTTTCTTATTGGAATGTTGGAAAAAACAACTTAATTTGCACATCCAAAATTAGTGATTATAATTTAATTTATGGCGGAAAAGCTGATCTATTTGGAAGGTGTCGATCCGGTTGATTTTTATGGTGTAAACAATGTCCGCTTCAACAGATTTATCGAGCTTTTCCCAGATTTAAAGGTCGTTTCGAGGGGCAATGAAATTCGCCTCCAGGGAAAGAAGGAACGACTGGATGCCTTTGAGGATAAAGTGGATCTCTATGTGAGGTATCTGAAGAAATTCGAGTCAGTCACCCTTCCGGACCTGGACGATCTGCTGAGAGGTTCCCCGGGAAACCCCATGGAAAACTCCGGGAATGATAGCGAGGTCCTGTTGCACGGAGACAGCGGAAGAAAGGTCAGGGCCATTACAGTAAACCAGAAACGGCTGGTGGAGGATGGAATCGACAATGATCTTCTGATCGCTGTGGGGCCTGCTGGAACCGGAAAGACCTACACAGCCATTGCGATGGCAGTTAAAGCATTGAAGGAAAGGGAGGTGCGAAGGATCATCCTGACCCGTCCTGCTGTGGAGGCAGGCGAGAAACTGGGTTTTCTTCCAGGCGATTTCAAGGAGAAACTGGATCCCTATCTGCAGCCTCTGTATGATGCGTTGAGAGACATGATCCCGGCCCGGAAACTGATTCAGTTCATGGAAGACGGCACCATCCAGATTGCACCCCTTGCCTATATGCGCGGACGCACCCTCGACCATGCCTATGTGATCCTGGACGAAGCGCAGAATGCCACAGTGAGTCAGTTTAAAATGTTTCTCACCAGGATGGGACCCGATGCCAGGTTTATTGTGACGGGGGATGATTCGCAGGTGGACCTGCCAAAAAATGAGGAATCCGGCCTGGTCCAGGCCCTGAGAATCCTGGATGGTATCCAGGGAATTTCCATCATTCGTTTCGATGATCGTGACATCATCCGGCATCGACTGGTGAAGTCCATTGTGAAAGCCTACAACAAGGGATAGTCCGCCTTGAGGTGGCTCTTGAAAAGATAATAACTTTAAAAATTGAATTATGGCCAATGCACTGAAGGGAACAAATTTTAAATTGGAAGGTCAGAAGAACCTGTATGTCGGAAAAGTTCGTGATGTGTACAACATTGCAGACGACTATCTGATCATGGTGGTTTCGGACCGAATCTCCGCATTCGATGTGGTGCTTCCCAGGGGAATCCCCTACAAGGGACAGGTGCTGAATCAGATCGCTTCCAAGTTTTTGGATGCTACGTCTGACATCGTTCCCAATTGGAAAATCGACTCACCCGATCCCAATGTGACTGTGGGACACCTGGCCGATCCATACAAGGTGGAAATGGTAATCAGGGGCTATGTGACCGGACATGCCTGGCGGGAATACCGCTCGGGCAAGAGGGAAATATGTGGAGTGGCCATGCCTGATGGACTCAAGGAACATGATCGTTTGCCTGAACCGATCATCACTCCCACCACCAAGGCCGCCGAGGGACACGATGAGGATATCTCCCGTGAGGAGATTCTGGCAAGCGGTCTGGTCCCAGAGGAGGATTACCTCAAGCTGGAGGAATACACCCGTGCCCTCTTTCAACGGGGAACTGAAATGGCCGCCGAAATGGGCCTGATTCTTGTGGATACCAAGTATGAATTTGGTAAAAAGGATGGTAAGATTGTGTTGATCGATGAGATTCACACACCCGATTCATCCAGGTATTTCTATGCAGACGGCTATGATGAGCGTCAGGCCAGCGGCGAACAGCAGAAGCAACTGTCCAAGGAGTTTGTCAGGCAGTGGTTGATAGCCAATGGTTTCCAAGGCAAGGTGGGACAAGAGGTACCTTATATGCCGGATGATTTTGTGGATGAAGTATCAGAACGTTATATCGAGTTGTTTGAGAGCATCACGGGTGAAAAATTTGTAAAAGCCGATACCACCCGCATCGAAGACCGGATTCTAAAGAACATCAATGAGTTTATTTCCAAGTAGATACCTGTTCATGCTCCTTTTGGGAGTATTCCTGATGCAAACGCTTGTGGGGCAGGATCCGGTTCCGGTAGAGCGAACCACCAACAAGGTGATCCTGGAAGGGAAGGTGTATTATATTCATACGGTGAAGCCGGGCCAGACCCTTTATGCCATTTCCAGGGCTTACAACGTGTCACAGAAGGAAATTGCCATTGAAAATCCCGGGGTCATCTCCGGTCTGCAAATAGGACAGTCCCTGAAAATACCGGTGGAAGCTACCCTGAAGGATGAAGTCGATACCTCAGATTTACCGGATCAGGGCGAGGCCATACAGGTTCATATCGTGGCGAAAGGAGAGACACTCTATGGAATTGCGCGCACATACGGGATCACTGAGGATTTGCTATTGAAGGCCAACAGGGGAATCACGGCCAGAAATCTGAAAAACGGGCAACGCCTGATCATTCCCCTGATAGACAAAGGGGCAGAAGAACCAGCATTCAATGAAGAAGGAATCATCTATCACAAAGTAAAAAGACGCGAAACGCTGTATTCCATTGCAAGGTATTATCAGGTAACGGTGGAGGACATCAGGGCTGCCAATCCGGAATTGGGATGGGGTGGACCTAAAAACGGGCAGGTAATCAGGATTCCTGAACCACAGGTTGCCGATCAGCCCAAATCCGTACAGGATACACTTACAGACAAGGATCTTTATGCTGATTTTCCTGTGTATGAATTGGAAGCCTATGATTATGAGGAGCTTGAATCTGAGAGTTTCAACAGAAACCGCACCTACAGGGTGGCCTTTTTTATCCCCTTCGATTTCAGGCCTGCTGAGCCCCTTGATTCGTTGCTGAAGGATGTGACTTCTGAAAGCCGCCGCAACCGGATCACCGAGCGTTACCTCAGGGAACAGAGGATCCCGCAGTCGGTTCCCTTCCTAGAATTTTTCCAGGGTACCCTGCTGGCCATCGATTCCATGCGCCAAGTGGGAATGAAGCTGGAGGTCAGGTATCTGGATACCCGTAAAAGCATGGACCATTGCCGTTTTTTGCTCAGCAACAGGGACCTGGAGGATTTTGATTTGTTCATCGGTCCCTTTTATCCCTTTACCCTGGAGGTCGTTTCGGAGTTTTCGCGGCAGCACAGGATTCCCCTGGTCACCCCCTTTCACAACGAGCTGGGCCTGGTGGATCAGAATCCCTACCTATTTCAGATGAGCCCTTCCGTGGAAAGAGAGTACAAGGAGGCAGCCAAACTGGTGGCCAGCAAGCATGAATATAACATTGTCTATGTGCGGCATGAGGATTCCCTGGACCTGGAGAAGCATGATTATTTCAAACAGCTGATCTTTGATGGATTTGATGATTATCACCCTTCCGAACCGGTGGTTTTTAAGGAAGTTGTACAAAGACTGGAGCAAACCGAGCAAATCATCCAATCTCTGACGGCCGATCGAAAAAACCTGGTGGTGGTTCCCACCCGTGATGAGGCCCTGGCCAGCAGCGTGGTTTCGGCGCTCTATTTCCAATTAAGAGATTTTGAGATAGAAGTCATGGGGTCTCCTTACTGGACCGAGTTTTCGAGCATTGATTTCAGGTACTTCCATAAATTGAACCTGATTTTTTACAGTTCGTTCTGGGTGGACTATCACGATTCCAGGGTGGATGCCTACCTGGCTGAATACAGGAATTATTTCTACAACGAACCCATAGTAACCTCCAAGAAGGGAATCAATTATGGGATTGCCGCTTACGACATGACGCTCTATTTTCTGAATGCCCTGAGGGTTCATGGTCCCCGGTTTATCCTCGCACTTGATGACTACCATCCGGAGCTTGTGCAGGGTGGCATCCGCTTCGATCGCCTCTCCCGCAGAGGGGGGTATGAGAACAGCCAGATCACCTTTTATCAGTTTGCTCCGGACATGACCATCAACAAACTGGAAGTGCCGGAGCTCCCGGAGCGCAATTACTTTTTCCGTCCCATGGAGGAAAAAAGGAACTGGTTGGACCCCAGGGAGCGATACCCGGATTAATCATTCAAAGATGTTGTAAGCATGTATTTGCGGAATATCCTGATCTATATCCTGGCCATGGTCCTGCTTGGATCATGCAAGAAAAACAAGTCCTCAGAGGTCGAAGCCGATCCCATCGAATCCTATGTGGTCATGGTTTCTTTCGACGGCTTCCGCTGGGATTACACGGATTTGTATGAAACCCCCAATTTCGATGAGCTGGCGATCGATGGCGTCAAGGCAGACCGCCTGATACCTTCATTTCCCACCAAAACCTTTCCCAATCATTACACCCTGGCCACGGGCCTCTATCCAGATAACCACGGAATTATCAACAATAGTTTTTATGCGGAAGATCTGGGTGGCGTTTACAGGATTAGTGCCACACCCATGGTCACCAATGGGGCTGCCTATTTCGGAGAACCCATCTGGGTCACCGCCGAGCAACAGGGGGTGAAGTCGGCATGCTATTTCTGGGTGGGCAGTGAAGCGGAAATTATGGATGTTCGTCCTAGCTACTGGAATACTTATAACGGTAGTGTCCCCTATATGGACCGGGTGGATAAGGTCATTGACTGGTTAAGTCTGCCCATGAGCCAGCGTCCTGCACTGGTAACACTGTATTTTGACGAACCCGATCATACAGCCCACGGGGCTGGACCGGACAGCGAGGCTACCCAGGATGTTGTGGAGTACCTGGATACCGTTTTAGGTTATCTCCGTGATGAATTGTCCGAACTGGAGCACAGCGACAGGATCAACCTGATTGTCCTCTCGGATCATGGCATGGGACCTGTGTCGTCCCATAAATATATAAACCTCAACGATTATATTAAGGAAGAGTGGGCCATCAGCATAATTGGAGGTAATCCTGTATACCTTGTGCAGCCGGAAGAGGATTGTGCCGATTCCATTTGCGATGTTTTTACGGCGGTGGAAGGCATAAGTGCCTGGCAGAAAGAGGATATTCCCGAACGCCTGCATTATGGCAACAGTCCGCGGTTTCCAGGCATATTACTGGTAGCCGATTCCCTCTGGAGCCTGGGATTCAATCCCGATCCTTCAGGGTACACGGGAGGAGCACATGGTTACGACAATGCTTTTACGGATATGCATACAATTTTTTATGCTGAGGGACCTGCATTTAAGGAGAATTTTTCTGCGGCTTCTTTCTCCAATGTGGAGGTATATGGGATCATTGCCCATCTGCTGGGCCTGGAGCCTGCAGATACGGATGGCGACCTGAGCCATGTGTCTGGATTGTTCAAGACGGAATAGCCGGATTCAACAGGGAATACGCCCGCTTTCAAAGGGTGAGGACCTGTTGGTCCTAAAAAAACCGCCTCATTTCCATGGGGCGGTCTTTTCATCTGTGTACGTTGTCCTATTTGGTAGCCCGCTCCAACCGCTTCAGAATCGAGAAGATAAAGGCAGCCGAAAGGAGGCAGGTAACCACAAAAATGGCCCAGAGTTGCCAGAGATCTATCTTTTCCCAGAAGAAGCTTCCGATGAAAAGCAATTTATTGCCCACGGCAGTGGCCAGCAGCCAGCCTCCCTGCATCACTCCTTGGAACCTGACGGGAGCCACTTTGGAGACGAAAGAGAGCCCCATGGGACTCAGGAAGAGTTCTGCAAAGGTCAGGATCAGGTAAGACGACATAAGCCAGTAAGGCATGATCCTGGAAGAATCCGGTACCGGATGTACCTCAATGACCTCTCCGGCGTCATTCAGAACCTGCAAGTCGTGAGGGGAGACCAGGTTCAGGGAACCAATCACCATGATGACAAAGCCTCCTGCCGCGATGAGCATGCCGATCCCGATCTTTTTCGGGGTAGAAGGTTCAATGCCCTTCTTGTTCATCCAGGCAAAGGCGGACATGACCACGAAGGTGAGAGAGACAATGAACAGGGGATTGAAGGATTGGAATACCTCCGGTGCAATGGGATTGTGTGCTTCCCCCATGGTATAGAACCAGTAGGCCAGTCCCCCGCCAACGAGGGTCAGGATGGCGCCGCCGATCCTAGTATTCCGGGTGGCATTTCTGCCAATCAGCATAAAGACTCCTGCCAGGAAGGCGATCACCGACAAAATGTTCTTCAGGGTAAAGAACATGTAGGTGAAAGGATCCACCGTTTTCACGGTATAATCCCGGGCAAAGAAGGTGTAGGTCAGGCCGTTCTGGTGGAAACCCATCCAGAAAAAGATCACCACAAAGAATACCAGCAGGAGGGAAACCACGCGCTTTTTTTCTTCCTTGGTGGCAATCATGACGATCCATGTCACAAAGCCGGCAAACAGGCCAATGGCCATTCCGGTTTTAAAATCCTTGAATAAGCTGACCAGCAGGGCGGTGATGGCACCAGCTACCAGGGCAACGGGGATTGCGAGGGGTTTCTCCCGGAGAGTAATTGTGCTCTCCCCGGCTGCTCTTTCTCTTTTTGGGAGGTGCTTGTTAAAAATGATGTAGGCCAGCAATGAGATCACCATGGCAATGGCCGCGATCCCGAATGCAAAATTATATCCCCTTGAAAACACCTCAATGTAGGAATCCGCAAAGGCCCCCAGATCGGTCACTACTCCGTTAAGGCTTACCGTGTCCGCCAGCTGCTGGAGTACCCCTACATCCTGAAGGGTTCCGTCTTTGTATTGGTGACAGAGGGCAGGAAGGCTGCCGTCGTGTAGAAAGCCATTGGTCTTTAGCCACCAGTTTCGTATACCCATGGCGGCAAAAGGGGCAAAGAAGGCACCCACATTGATCCCCATATAGAAGATCAGGAAGGCATTGTCGCGCACTTTATCGTACTTGGGATCGTCATACAACTGTCCCACTACAGCCTGCAGGTTCCCCTTGAAGAAACCATTGCCGATGGCAATGGTGAAAAGACTGACCACCGTCACAGACAGGGGAAGTCCCGGGATGGCCATGGCAATGTACCCTATAAACATGATCACCTGTCCCATGGTGATCACCGCATTGTATTTCCTGGTAGCATCGGCCAGGATCCCGCCCACCAGGGCCAGGGCATAAATGGCAAAGTAAAACCAACTGTAAATGTCGCCTGCTATTTCTGCAGCCAGTCCGAATTTGGCCTGGAGGAACAGCACGAGGATCGCCATCATGGTATAGAAACCAAAACGTTCTCCCATGTTCGCGAAGAAGGCCACGTAAAGTCCTTTGGGATGTCCTTTTAACATTAAGCTACGTTTTTATGAATATTCCGAAATTCGTAATGGCCACAAATATAGAAATAGTTTTTTCTTAATTTTGAATCAAACAGCATGTTATGAAAATTTTCAGGTCGGATCAGGTGCGGGAAATCGATGCGTTTACCGTCAAACAGGAACCGGTGGCTTCCATTGACCTGATGGAAAGGGCAGCCAGGCGCCTGGCAGGTTGGTACGTAAGACATTTCCATGTCGACCGCAGGGTGGTCATATTTGCGGGTCCGGGGAACAATGGGGGAGATGCCCTGGCCATGGCCCGCATGCTGGCGGAAAGTCAGTACAGGATAAGCTGCTATCTGCTGAATTTCGGGGAGCTTTCCAAAGATTGTCTGGTAAACCTGGAAAGATTGGTAGAACAGGGTATGGTAAGGCTGGAAAAGCTTGGGGAGAAGGATCCTTTGCCGGAAGTCGCTCCGGAAGATGTGGTGGTGGATGGAATCTTTGGATCCGGTTTATCCAGGAAGGTGACCGGGTTCCCGGGGAAAGTCATCAGCCACATCAATTCCCAGGCCCGGACTGTGGTGGCCATTGATATTCCATCCGGACTCTTTGGAGAGGACAACAGCAAAAATGATCTCACACAGGTGGTCAGGGCAGATTATACCCTCACCTTTCAGTTTCCTTTCCTGTCCTTCTTTTTCGACACCCATGCTCCCCATGTGGGACGCTGGCGGGTCCACGACATCGGCTTGCATCCCGAGGCCATCCATAGGACAGAAACACCCTACGAGACCCTTGAATCCGGACGCATCAGGGAAATCTTGCCCATCCGGGATAAATTTGCACACAAAGGCACTTTCGGACACGCCCTGCTCATCTCGGGTTGCTATGGAATGATGGGGGCTGCCCTGTTGACCGGTGAGGCTGCCCTGCGTTCCGGAACGGGCCTGGTGACCCTCCATGTGCCCAGGTTTGGATATGGCATTGTACAGACCGGATTTCCGGAAGCCCTGGTCAGCCTGGATCAATCGGATATTCTGTTCAGTGAGCCCCCAGATCTTGAACCCTTTACGGCCATAGGGATTGGACCAGGACTGGGTTGCAAGCCCAATTCCGGCAAAGGCCTGAAAATGGTGCTCGATCGGGCCAAGATCCCCCTGGTCCTTGATGCAGACGCACTCAACATACTCTCCCAACATCCCGAATGGTATGAATTATTGCCCGAAGGCAGCATTCTGACCCCTCATCCCAAGGAGTTTGACCGGCTGGCGGGTCCCAGTGAGAATAGCTTTCAGCGACATCTGAAGCAGCGGGAGTTTTCCGCCAAATACAAAGTGGTGGTGGTACTGAAGGGAGCCTATACCGGCATCGCCTCTCCATCAGGGTCCTACTGGTTCAATACCACGGGGAATCCTGGGATGGCCACCGGTGGGAGCGGGGATGTGCTCACCGGACTGATCACCGGCCTCCTGGCACAGGGCGTGGATTCTTTGGGGGCTGCCCAGGCCGGGGTTTACCTTCATGGATTGGCGGGTGACCTGGCTGTGGAAGCATCCAGCCAGGAGGCTATGATTGCAGGGGACATGATCCTGTACCTGGGTGAGGCCTTCCGTGAAGTAAAAGGTTAAACTTCGTTAAATCGCTCTTTTCACGTTCATTACAAATAAATGGTAAGGATCATTTAATTATTTTGCGGCATGGTAAAAAAGATCATACTTCGCATTTTGTTGGTTCTGGGGCTGGTCATTGCGGTGCTGGCCGGGAACCTG
>CBDTYO010000011.1:0-22079 GCA_965364615.1 uncultured Bacteroidia bacterium | reverse complement strand
GGTCAGAGCGGAACCGTCACCGGGGAAATCCGCTGCAAGAATTGTGAGGTGGAAGGTGTGATAGATGGCAAAGTGGTGGTGGAAGAGTTGTTATCGCTTCGGTCCATGTCGAAACTATACGGAGAAATTAAGACCGGTAAGCTGGCCATTGAACCGGGAGCCACCTTTACCGGAAAATGCGATATGGGTGCAAAAAAAGAAACCGTCACAGAACCAGCTGCAAAACCCAAAGCAGGACAAGCCTAAAACCAGTGGGCTGAAGTCCTTTGTCCGTTATTCCGGCATGGGATTTCAAATGCTGGCTATAATTCTCATCTTCTACTGGGCGGGCTCCAAACTGGATGCGCGCTCGGGCAACGAAAAACCTGTCTATACCGCCATACTTACCCTGCTGGGAGTTTTTGCAGGTCTCTACCTGGTTTTGAAAGATTTTATTTTCAGGAAGGATGATTGAGCGGATCCGTTTCACCTGGCAGCTGTTGGTCCTTTCTGCAAGCTTTGTTTTGGCCGGGATCCTGGTCCTTACAAGGATCCAGGTGGATTTATCTCCCATGTTTTTCCTGGCCACAGTGGTTTCCGTGGCGGTCATCAATGTCATTACCTACGTGGTCATGTCCGCAGGCGTCAGAAAAAATGGCAAGGAAGGGGTGGTCTATTTACTGGCAGGAATTGGATTGAAGTTCCTTCTCTATCTACTCTTCATATTGCTGAGCTGGATCGCCACAAAAAATCTGACGAAAGCCTTTATCCTTACATTTTTTGCACTATATTTAATCTTTACTTTTTTTACCGCAACACACCTATTCAAGTTGTTGAAAAACAAATAATTACACTTAAAGTGAGAGTGAGATTTTCAGCGGTTGCAAGCGCATTGATATTGGTCATTTCTCTTTTGTTAAGCGGTGCCCCATTAAAGGGACAGGACAATCACCCCCGGGAGCCTTCCCGGGAACAACCTGCGGAACATGCACAAGAGCCATCGGAAGGTCATGACATGGGTCAGGCTGATGGTCATGAAGCGGATCATGGAGAGGCTTCCCTTGAGGAAGAATTTAATGCCACGGAGTATATACTGGAACACATTTCCGATTCACATGAATGGCATATTCTGACCAAGAAGGACGGGCACCACGTAGCAGTTCCCCTGCCAGTCATACTGTACAGCAAGCACTCAGGCCTGCATGCTTTTTCATCCAAAAAAATTGCCCACGGACACAACTACCTGGGATTTGAGATGGGGCATGGCACCATTCAGGTCGAAAACAAGGATGGGGAGGCGGTGGAGAAAAACCTGGATGGAAAGATCATAGAAGTGGACGAACACGGAGATTTGGTGGAAGCGGGACTTCCCCTGGATTTTAGCATCACCAAGAATGTATTCATGATGATGCTTTCGGTGCTTATCCTGCTTTGGGTATTTCTCAGCCTGGCCAGGTCCTACAAGAAGAGGGGAATAAGCGAACCCAGAGGCTTGGCAGGTTTCATCGAGCCGGTCATCGTATTTATCAAGGAAGATGTGGCCATTCCCAACATAGGAGAGGAAAAATACGCCAGGTACATGCCCTATTTATTGACCATCTTCTTTTTTATCTTGCTGAACAACCTGATGGGATTGATCCCATTCTTTCCTTTTGGTGCCAACGTGACCGGGAACATTGCCCTGACCATGGTCCTGGCCGTCTTCACTTTCATCATCACCACCTTTAGCGGGAACAGGTCCTACTGGCAGCACATATTCAATACCCCGGGTGTGCCTGTCTGGCTGTCCCCCATCATGATCCCGGTGGAGATCATAGGCATGTTTACCAAGCCCTTTGCCCTGATGGTGCGACTTTTTGCCAATATCACCGCAGGTCACATCATTGTCCTGAGCCTGATTTCCATGATATTTATTTTCAAGTCCGTATTTATGTCAGTGCCCTCCCTGGTGATGGTGATCTTCATGGATTTGATTGAATTGCTTGTGGCATTTCTGCAGGCTTATATATTTACCTTATTATCAGCATTGTTTATTGGATTGGCGATGCCAGAGCATCACCATGATTAATTTTCACTTTAATTATTCATTATTATGACAGGTACATTAGCAGCAATCGGAGCAGGACTGGCCGTAATCGGAGCAGGACTGGGGATCGGGAGGATCGGTGGTTCAGCAATGGATGCCATTGCACGTCAGCCAGAGGCCGGAGGAAAGATCCAGACAGCCATGATTATTTCAGCCGCCCTGATTGAAGGTGTTGCATTATTTGCCGTGGTGGTTTGATGAGCAACTAATCAACTTTGCAAAAAAGGCCTGTAACGGTTGGTTGCAGGCTTTTCGTTGACAACAACTAAACAAAAAATACAATGGATCTAGTAACACCGGGAATAGGAATGATCTTCTGGTCCACCCTGTTCTTTCTTATTTTACTGTTTTTCCTTGGAAGGTTTGCCTGGCCCGCCATTTTGGCCGCCGTGGTGGCACGCAACGAAAGCATTCGCCGCGCCCTGGATGCAGCCGAAAAGGCCAAAGCGGAAATGGCCCAACTGCAGGCCGACAATGAAAAGATCCTGGCGGAAGCCAAGGCGGAAAGGGACGCCCTTTTGAAGGAAGCCAAGGTGGTCAAGGATAAATTGATTGCCGATGCCAAGGAGAAAGCCACCGAGGAAGCCAAGAAACTTGTGCAGGGTGCCAAGGAAGCCATCAGGAATGAAAAGGCTGCCGCCATGAATGAAATGAAGCAACAGATGGCCACTTTGTCGGTGGACATCGCTGAGAAGATCCTAAGGATGAAACTGGAAGACGGCAAAGCGCAAAAAGAACTGGTGGACAAGCTCATCAATGAAGCTGACCTGAATTAGCCCGAAGCATGAACGAAAGTCAGATTTCAGTACGTTACGCAAAAGCCCTTTTCCAGAGTGCCTTGGAGCATAAGAAGCTCGAAGCTGTGTATAAAGACATGGGAATACTGTCAGATACCTGCAAGCTGGAAGATTTTAACTATTTGCTCATGATGCCTTCACTCAAGGTGAGTCAGAAGTGCAAACTGGTCGATACCATTTTCAGGAAGCGTATGTCGGAGCTCTCCTTATCCATGATCAACCTGGTCATTGAAAATAAAAGAGAGGTATACCTACCTGGAATCGCCAGAAATTACGGTGACTTTTACCGAAAGAACCAGGGCATTCGCACTGCTTCCCTGGTAACCGCTTCTCCGGTTGATGAGGCAACCATGAAAGCCATTCGTGATCTGATCAAAAAGGCCTACAGTTCGGAGGTGGAACTCAGCTCTTTGGTGGATGAGGATGTGATCGGGGGCTTTGTCCTGACCATTGAAGACAAGCAATACAATGCCAGTGTAGCCAATAGTCTCAAGAAATTAAGAAAACAATTACTTCAAACCAGTATTGAAAAGTAAATAGCATATGTCTCAGATTAAGCCGTCCGAAGTATCGGAAATTCTCAAGAAGCAAATTGAAGGGTTCAAAAGCGAAGTTGAACTTGAAGAGGTGGGTACCGTGCTCCAGGTGGGTGATGGAATTGCCCGGATTTATGGATTGAACAGTGTGCAGGCCAACGAGATGATCGAATTTGACAGCGGGGTTACGGGGATCGTGCTGAACCTGGAAGAAGACAACGTAGGGGCTGTTTTGCTGGGATCCTCAGAGCTGATCAGAGAGGGTGATTCGGTGAAGCGGACCAAAAAAATTGCTTCCATAGGGGTGGGAGAAAAACTGCTGGGCCGGGTGATCAATACCCTGGGAGAACCCCTCGATGGCAAGGGACCCATCACCGGCGACCTGATTGATTTGCCATTGGAGCGGAAAGCGCCGGGAGTGATTTTTCGCCAACCGGTCCATGAGCCCCTTCAAACCGGTTTGAAGCCCATTGATGCCATGATTCCCATCGGCCGCGGACAGCGTGAGCTGATCATTGGGGATCGCCAGACCGGCAAGACAGCCATTGCAGTGGATACCATCATCAATCAGAAAGAGTTTTTCGAAAAAGGAGAACCCGTCTATTGCATTTATGTGGCCATTGGACAAAAAGGTTCCACAGTGGCCAATATCCAGAAGACCCTGGAAGAGGCAGGTGCCATGGATTATACCGTCATTGTTGCGGCGACTGCATCTGACCCTGCCGCACTGCAGTTTTATGCTCCCTTTGCGGGTTGTTCCATTGGCGAGTTTTTCAGAGATACAGGACGTCCGGCCCTGATCATTTACGACGACCTGAGCAAGCAGGCGGTATCTTACCGCGAAGTATCCCTTCTGCTGCGACGTCCGCCGGGGCGTGAAGCCTATCCCGGGGATGTATTCTATCTGCACTCGCGTTTGCTGGAGCGGGCAGCCAAGATCATTCAGTCCGATGAGATTGCCAGGAATATGAACGACCTTCCCGAACAGCTGAAGCCCATAGTGAAAGGAGGAGGATCCCTCACGGCCCTGCCCATTATTGAAACCCAGGCTGGAGATGTTTCGGCCTACATCCCTACCAATGTGATTTCCATTACAGATGGGCAGATATTTCTGGAAGCCAACCTGTTCAACTCCGGGGTTCGTCCTGCCATCAACGTGGGTATTTCCGTATCCAGGGTAGGAGGGAATGCCCAGATTAAGTCCATGAAGAAGATTGCCGGTACCCTCAAACTCGACCAGGCCCAATTCCGCGAGCTGGAAGCCTTTGCCAAGTTCGGATCGGATCTGGATGCTGCCACCATGGCGGTCCTGGATAAGGGGCGAAAGAACGTGGAAATCCTGAAGCAGGCACAGTATTCTCCCATGGCCGTGGAAAAGCAGATTGCCATCATCTATTGTGGAACCAAAGGATTGCTGAGTGATATTCCAGTCGAAAAGGTGAAGGAATTTGAGGTGGACTTCCTGGAGTTCATGGAATTTAAACATAAAAAGACCCTGGCTGAGCTTGCCAAGGGCAAGTTATCGGATGAGATCACCGGGGTGCTTGAAGAAGCAGCCAGGGAGATAGGGGAAAAATATAAGTAATGGCATGGCCAGTTTAAAAGAAATACGGGAACGCAGGGCCTCGGTGGCTTCCACCAGGCAGATCACCAGTGCCATGAAAATGGTCAGTGCTGCCAAACTCAGAAAAGCCCAGGATGCCATTGTTCAATTCAGGCCCTATGCGGAAAAGCTGCAGGAGATCCTGGCCAGTGTGGGTGACAGCATCAAGGATGATGAAGACAACCAGTTTGCAGTACAGCGCGATAAGGAACGGATCTTGCTGGTCTTGCTTACCTCCAACCGTGGATTGTGCGGAGCCTTCAATTCAAATGCCATCAAGGCCTCCATTCACCGGGCGCTGACCCAATATGAAACACAGATGATGGCAAGTCAGGTCGATTTCATCGCCATTGGGAAGAAAGGGGCCGATTTCCTTCGGAAGAAAGGATACAACATTATTTTTGATGGTAGCGATCTTTTCGATGATCTCACTTTTGAGCGGGTAGCCGCCATTGCCAGCAGGGTAATGGATCTGTTTACCGAAGAGGAATACGATCATGTGGATATGATCTACAACCGCTTCAAGAACGCCGGGACCCAGATTTTGACCGAGGAACAGTTTTTGCCCATCGAAACAGAGAAGATTGCCAATGCTTCCGGGCCCAGTGCTTTTGTGGATTACATATTCGAGCCCAGCAAGGAATACATTGTTCAGGAACTGATCCCGCGTTCCCTGAGACTGCAATTCTACAAGGCCATCCTTGATTCTCATGCTTCGGAGCATGGCGCGCGAATGACCGCCATGCACAAGGCCACCGACAATGCCACCGAGTTGCTCAAAGAACTGAGTCTCCAGTTCAACAAGGCACGACAGGCTTCCATTACCAACGAAATCCTGGAGATTGTGGGTGGAGCCGAGGCCCTCAAGGGTTAATACTCATCCCAGCTTTTGATGGAGATATCCTCCATGGTCATCTTGCAGATCCCGTAAATAAAGGCTGAAGCCAAACGGGCATTGGTGATCAGGGGGATGTTATAGTCCACGGCTCCCCGCCGGATGCTGTAATCGTTGGAAAGCTCATGGGAGGAAAGGTCTTTGGGAATATTTACCACCAGGTCTATTTCCTTGGCCTTGAGATAATCCATGACGTTGGGTTTTACCTCTTCGTCTGGCCAGGCCAAATCCAAGGATGGGATCCCGTTCAACCGGAGGAATTCATGGGTCCCATGGGTGGCAAAAAGGTTGTACCCCTTATCCACCAGCATTTTACAGGAATTTACCAGTTCAACTTTTGATCGCATTCCTCCGGTGGAAAGCAGTATGTTCTTTTTCGGTATGGTATATCCCACCGAAAGCATGGCTTTCAGGATGGCTTCATAGTAGTTGTCCCCGATGCATCCCACCTCACCGGTGGAGGACATGTCCACACCCAGCACCGGATCGGCTTTTTTCAGCCTGGAGAAGGAAAACTGGGGGGCCTTGCAGCCGATGTAGTCCAGGTCGAATATGGATTTGTGGGGCTTCTCAACGGGGACCTTCAACATGATTCTGGTGGCCTGGTCGATGAGGTTTGATTTCAGGACCTTGGAAACGAAAGGCATGCTCCGGGAAGCCCTCAGGTTGCATTCGATCACCTTGATGTCGTTGTCCTTGGCCAGGAACTGCATGTTAAAAGGGCCGGAGATTTCCAGGGCCTCTGCCAGCTGACGGGCTATTTTCTTAATCCTTCTTACGGTTTCGAAGTAGATCTTCTGAGGAGGAAACACCATGGTGGCATCACCTGAATGCACCCCTGCAAATTCCACATGCTCGGAAATGGCATAGGAGAAAAGCTCTCCTTCCCTGGCCACTGCATCAATCTCTATCTCTTTGGCTTCCTGGATGAATTCGGAAACCACCACCGGGTATTGTTTGGATACCCTGGCGGCCAGGGTCAGGAATCCTTCCAGTTCTTCGCGGTTAGACACCACGTTCATGGCAGCTCCCGAAAGCACGTAGGAGGGTCTGACCAGGACGGGGAAACCCACCTCATCCACAAAGGCATAAATCTCATCCAGGTTGCTCAGCTCCTTCCAGCGGGGCTGGTCAATGCCCAGCCGGTCGAGCATCATGGAGAATTTGTGCCTGTTTTCGGCCCCGTCGATGGATTCCGGAGAGGTGCCCAGAATGTGCACATCCTGCTTGTGAAGCCTCATGGCCAGGTTGTTGGGGATTTGTCCCCCCATGGATACAATGACCCCTTTGGGCGATTCCAGGTCGTAGATATCCATCACCCGTTCAAAGGAGAGTTCATCGAAATACAGCCTGTCGCACACATCGTAATCGGTCGAAACGGTTTCCGGATTGTAGTTGATCATGATGGATCGGTAGCCTTCGTCGTTCACCGTCTTCAGGGCGTTCACGCTGCACCAGTCAAATTCCACGCTGGAGCCTATGCGGTAAGCCCCTGATCCCAGCACCACCACCGATCGCTGATCGGGAACAAATCCGATGTCGTGCTCGTTCCCGCTGTAGGTCAGGTACAGGTAATTGGTCTGGGCCGGATATTCCGCAGCCAGGGTATCGATCTGTTTTACATAGGGAACAATGTTCCTTTTTTTGCGGTGTTCTCTTACGGCCAGCAGGTTCAGGGATACGTCTCCCTCCGTCACCAGCCGGGCTACCTGGAAATCGCTGAAACCGGCTTTTTTGGCCTGCAAAAGCAATTCGTCGTCCAGCTTTGCGAGGGATCCTGCATTTTCAAGTTCCGTTTTCAGATCAAAAATATTCTTCAATTTGACCAGGAACCATTTATCGATCTTGGTCAGATCGTGGATCCTGTCGATGGTATATCCCTGGTCAAAGGCTTTTTCAATGACCAGAATCCGCATGTCGGTGGGTTCCGATAGTTCCTTATCAATGTCTTCGATCTCCATCTCGTGGTTGCCCACAAATCCGTGCATTCCCTGCCCGATCATGCGGATTCCTTTTTGGATCGCTTCTTCAAAGGTCCGGCCGATGGCCATCACTTCTCCCACCGATTTCATGCTGGAATCGATCAGTTTGGAAACGCCCTGAAACTTATTCAGATCCCAGCGGGGGATTTTACACACGATATAATCCAGTGCCGGTTCAAAGAAGGCCGAGGTGGTCTTGGTGATGGAATTCCTAAGCTGGTGCAGGCCGAATCCCAGCCCCAGTTTGGCAGCCACAAAGGCCAGGGGATATCCGGTGGCCTTGCTGGCCAGGGCCGAAGAACGGGAAAGCCTTGCATTTACCTCGATGACGCGATAATCCTCCGAATCGGGATCCAGGGCATATTGCACATTGCATTCTCCTATGATCCCTATATGTCTGATGATATCGATGGACAATTTCCGGAGTTTGTGATATTCACTGTTGGTCAGGGTTTGTGAAGGTGCCACCACTATGCTTTCCCCGGTATGGATCCCCAGGGGATCAAAATTCTCCATGTTACATACCGTGATGCAGTTATCAAAACGGTCACGCACCACTTCGTACTCCACCTCTTTCCATCCTTTCAGGGATTCCTCCACCAGGATCTGGGGGGAATAGGAAAAAGCCTTCTTGGCCAGCTTGTCCAGATCCTCCCTGTTGTAGCAGAATCCACTGCCCTGTCCCCCGAGGGTGTATGCTGCGCGTATGATGATGGGAAAGCCAAGCTCCTCGGCGGCCCTGTGGGCATCTTCTTCGTTGGTGACCGCCAAACTTCGGGCGGTTTTTACCTGAATCTCGTCCAGCTTTCCCACAAAAAGTTCCCTGTCCTCTGTATCCATGATGGCCTGGACTGGGGTGCCCAGTACCTCTACATTGTATTTCTTGAGTATCCCTTCCTTATAAAGCGCTACCCCGCAGTTCAATGCGGTTTGTCCCCCGAAAGCCAGCAAAATCCCATCGGGTTGTTCCTTCTGAATCACCCGTTCCACAAAGTAAGGGGTCACAGGCAGGAAATAGATCTTATCGGCCACTTCTTCGGAGGTTTGTACCGTGGCTATGTTCGGGTTGATCAATACGGTAAATATGCCCTCTTCCCGCAAGGCTTTCAGTGCTTGTGATCCCGAATAATCGAATTCTCCGGCCTCACCGATTTTCAGTGCTCCCGATCCCAGGACCACCACTTTTTTAATGGATTCTTTCATGCAAAATGGGCTAATTGACTGTTTTTTGCGGCGCTTAAAAATATGAAAAAAAGCCGAGAGAATGGCACTTATGTGGATAAATTGTATAAATTTGCATTTTAAATGTATAAATATACATATGAAAAACAGGAACGAACGTTTGATGGAAATCCGCAGACTCATCGGCAGCAGGAATATCTCCAGTCAGGAGGAATTGCTCAGGCTGTTGGAAAAACAAGGTTTTGAGATGACCCAGGCCACTCTGTCAAGGGACCTGAAGTACCTGAGGGTCGCCAAAATGCCAGACGACCGTGCGGGTTATGTATACATTCTCCCGGACAAGGAACAGGTGGTTGAGGAAACCGAGTTTTCACGACAGGGTCTGAGTGGTCTTATTTCGCTGGACTTTGCCCAGGGCATGGCCATTCTCAGAACCCTGCCCGGGCATGCCAGCAGCATCGCCTATACCATTGACGGGCTGGATGCCTACGAGATAGCAGGGACCATTGCAGGCGACGACACCATCCTGCTCATACCCCGGGACGGGGTAAGCCGGTCCGACCTGGTGAACCTGCTTAAGATACGGATGCCAGGACTGATCCAGGAATCTTCAGGGAGTTTGCAGAATTAGGAGGATAGAATATGGAACACGACATAGAAATAACCATCGCTTCCAGCTTACACCTGGAACATGTACCAGAGATCGAAAAGGCCCTGTATGAGGCTTCCCTGCAGAAAGGAACCGGGATTGCAGTGAGAAGCACAGAATACCTGCAGGGAAAAATTGAAGAAGGCAAGGCAGTGATAGCCCTGAGTGCTGAGGGCCGCTGGGCCGGATTTTGTTATATCGAATCCTGGGGGCACAACAGGTTTGTGGCCAACAGTGGATTGATCGTCTCTTCCTCTTTCAGGGGATTGGGACTGGCCAGCGAGATCAAGAAACGCGCTCTGGAACTTTCTGCTTCACTGTTCCCCGGGGCCAGGCTATTTGGATTGACCACCAGCCTGGCTGTGATGAAGATCAACAGCGGACTGGGATACAAGCCCGTGACCTTTTCTGAGCTCACAGACGATGATCAGTTCTGGAAAGGTTGTGAGACTTGTCCCTATTACGACATCCTGGTGCGTACCAAGCGCGACGATTGCCTGTGCACGGCCATGATCATGGATCCGGCGGAGGATCATAAACTGAATGGAAAGGAGAAGGCCGCTAAAAAACAATTAAAGATCAATCATACCTAGATATCTGAAGAAATGGAAAAAAAGCAAGTATTACTGGCCCTGAGCGGGGGATTGGACACCTCCTTTTGTGCGGTGTATCTGCGAAATGAAAAAAATATGGTCGTGCATTCCGCCATTGTCAATACAGGTGGATTTTCGGAGGAGGAACTGCAACGAATCGGAACCCATGCGCAAAAACTCGGGGTGCTTTCACACCAGGTACTGGATATCACCGCTGAGTATTATAACAGGTGTGTCCGTTTTATGATTTTCGGAAATGCACTCAGGAACAGAAGTTACCCCTTGTCAGTGAGTTCGGAAAGAACCTTTCAGGCCCTCGCACTGGTGGAATATGCCAGGAAGAAGGGCTTCAAGTACATTGCCCACGGTTCCACTGCTGCAGGGAACGATCAGGTTCGATTTGATCTGGTCATACAGGTGCTGGCTCCTGAAATCGAGGTGATCACCCCCATCCGGGACTTGAAAATTTCCAGGGAGGATGAGATCGACTACCTGAAAAAATCGGGATTGGAGATGGAATGGAGCAAAATGGATTACTCCATCAACCAGGGAATATGGGGAACCAGTGTAGGGGGAAAGGAGACACTTAGCTCCAGCGATGAATTGCCCTCTGAGGCCTATCCCACCCCCATGGAGAAAACAGGAACTGAGACATTCACCCTGGGTTTTGACCAGGGGGAACCCGTGAGCCTGAACGGACAGGTTTTCGAACCCCTGGTGGCCATCAGGGAGCTGGAAAAGCTGGCGGCACCCTGGGGAGTGGGACGCGACGTTCATGTGGGGGACACCATCATCGGGATCAAGGGACGCGTAGGTTTCGAAGCCGCAGCCGCGAGGATCATCATTGATGCCCACCTGGCCCTTGAAAAACATGTGCTCACAAAATGGCAACTGCACTGGAAAGAACAGATTGGCCAGTGGTATGGCATGTTTGTGCACGAGGCACAATATCTTGAGCCGGTCATGCGGGACCTGGAGGCTTTTCTGGAATCCTCCCAGAAGACAGTCTGCGGTGAGGTACATATCCGTCTCAGACCTTACACCTATGCAGTGACCGGGGTAGACAGTGAACACGATCTGATGAAGGCCAGCTTTGCTTCCTATGGGGAAATGAACCGGGCATGGACGGCAGAGGAAGTGGATGGTTTTACCAAGATCCTGGGAAACCAGCAAAAGATCTGGTATGCGGTCAATGGTTCGGAGGATATTCTACAATAGCTTTCAATAATTACAGAAAACATACACATGAAAAAAATAGGAATCATTGGTGCAGGGAACATTGGAATGGCCATTGCGAAGGGCATGGTATCGCAGAAGGTAGTTGCTCCTTCGGATATCTACCTCTCGAGGAAAAGGAACGGTTTGCTGTCCGGTCAAAAAAAGGATGGTTTCCAGGTCACTGATAACGCCAGCCTGGCATCCGAGTGTGATATCGTCATGCTGGCCGTATTGCCCGCTCAGGCCAGGGAGGTGGTCCTGGGGTTGCAGGACATACTGCAGAAGGGCAGTAAAATACTGGTGAGTGTGGTCTCTGCGGTAAGCATCGGGGAACTGAAAGACTGGAGTGGCCAGGGAATTCCTGTGGTCCGGATCATGCCCAACACTGCGGCCGAATATGGGGCCAGCATGACCTGTGTTTGCGGAGAAGAGGAGGATGCCGTGAATCAGGTGAAGGAACTGTTTGAACCGCTGGGACAAACCATGGTCATCAAGGAACACCTGATGCCTGCAGCCACCATCCTGGCCGCCTGTGGCATTGCCTTTTTCCTTCGCTTTATCAGGGCAGTATCCCAGGGAGGTATACAAATCGGGTTTCATGCGGAAGAAGCCGGTAAGATCGCTGCTCAAACTGCCATGGGAGCTGCTGAACTATTGATGAAGACTGAAAACCATCCGGAACTGGAAATCGACCGGGTGACCACCCCCATGGGGTGCACCATCTCCGGACTGAACGAGATGGAGCATTTTGGCTTAAGCTCAGCCATGATCAAAGGCATTGTGAAATCCTATTCGGAGATCAGCCATCTGAAATGAGCAAGCTGGGCACCCATATCGATCTCTTGATGGAGATGCTATCCATCCCCGCAGTGAGCAGGGACGAAGGGCATCGTGCCGATTTTCTGGAAGAGCACCTTCAGCGCATGGGTTTCGAGGTAAACCGGATACATCACAACTTGCTGATGGGAGATCCGAAGGCCAAAGGTACTTTGGTACTCCTGAATTCCCACCTCGATACGGTTCCCCCCGTGGAGGGATGGGAAAGAGATCCTTTTTCCCCCCTAATGCAAGGGAATAAAATCACTGCCCTGGGAAGCAATGATGCAGGGGCTTCGGTAGTCACCATGCTGGCAGCCTATGAAAAAATGAAGGAAAAACTCAGCGAGAAGATCAATCTCATGATGCTGATCAGTGCGGAAGAGGAGGTATCAGGAGAACATGGAATTGTATCGGTGCTTCCCACACTGGGAATGGTAGAAGCTGTGGTAGTGGGAGAACCCACAGGAATGCGTCCTGCGGTCGCAGAAAGGGGATTGATGGTCCTCGATGCAGAGGTGAAGGGGAAGGCGGGACATGCAGCCCGCAACGAAGGTCTCAATGCCATTTATACAGCCATGGAGGATATCCGGGCCATCAGGGATTTATCTTTTCAGAAGAAGTCCTCCTGGTTACCGGCTCCGGGGGCCACCGTAAGCATGATTTCGGCGGGAACCCGGCACAATGTGGTACCCGATGTTTGCCGCTACGTGGTGGATGTGCGAAGCAACGATTGCTATGGAAATGAAGCTTTGCTGGACATCATCAGATCGGTATGCAAGGCAGAACTGCTGCCCCGATCGACCCGCCTGAAACCCTCCTGTCTGGATGCGGAACACTTCCTGATGCAGGCCATTCAAACATGCGGTTTTCAGCCCTTTGGTTCATCCACCCTATCGGACATGGCCCTGGTACCGTTTCCGGCTGTGAAGATGGGCCCCGGCGATTCGGCCCGCTCACACACTGCTGGGGAATACATCCTGGTTGATGAAATGGAGGAGGGAATCGAGAAATACTGTCTCTTTCTGGATCACTTGAATATTTAGTTTAGAAAAACTCATTATGAAACTTTGGGACAAAGAGATATCCACAGAACAACGCATTCTTGCATTTACCACTGGCAAGGATCCGGTATATGACCTTGATCTGGCCCCTTATGATGTGGCCGCTTCCATGGCCCATGCCATCATGCTGGCCGAGACGGGTTTGATTGCCAGTGAGAGTGCAGAGCGGCTTGTGGCTGATTTAAAAGGTTTCTACCAGGAGGCCCTGGAGGGAAGGCTCGCGCTGGACCCCGGGATTGAAGATATCCATTCGCAGGTGGAAATGATGCTCACCCGAAACCTGGGCGATCTGGGAAAGCTGATCCATACAGGACGATCGAGGAACGATCAGGTGATGGTGGATATCAAATTGTTTCTGCGCGATCAGCTCCAGGAGCTGGCCAGGGGGATTTCCAGGCTGGCATTTGCCTTTCTCAGGCAGGCTGAGAGATACAAAGAGGTATTGATGCCTGGCTATACCCATATGCAGGTGGCCATGCCTTCCTCTTTCGGATTGTGGATGGGAGGATATGCAGAAGCACTGGCCGACGATCTGAGCTTTTTGCAGGGCATCCATAAGGTGGTCAATCAGAATCCCCTGGGTTCCGCCGCAGGATTCGGCTCTTCGTTTCCCATCGATCGTGAACTGACCACCCGCTTGCTGGGCTTTGAAGATCTGCACATCAGTTCGGTCAATGCCCAGATGAACCGGGGGAAAACAGAATGGTTTGTAGCGGCCGGTATAGCCGGGGTGGCCTCCACAATGGCCCGTTTCGCCATGGATGCGGTTTTGTTCATGGGACAGAATTTCGGTTTCATTACCCTGCCCCCTGAGCTTACCACCGGATCTTCCATCATGCCCCATAAGAAGAATCCCGATGTGCTGGAATTGCTTCGGGCCAAATGCAATCGCCTGACCGCGGCGGTCACGGATGTATCTTCGGTCACCACCAATCTTATTTCGGGCTATCACCGGGATTTCCAGCTCCTGAAGGAGATGATGCACCCGGCCCTGGGCGATTTGCATGTCTGTCTGGATATGATGCTCTTTGTGGTGGAACGCCTGGAGGTAAATGACCAGATCCTGGAGGATGATACCTATCTCTACCTGTATTCTGTGGAGGAGGTGAATAAGAAGGTACAGAAAGGGGTTCCCTTCAGGGATGCCTACCGCCAGGTGGCTGATGAAATTGATAAGGGACGTTACAGGCCCGGCAGGGATCATGCCTATACCCACCTGGGAAGTATTGGCAATCCCGGACTGAACGAGATTGAAAAGAAGCTGAACAAGGCAGTCGGGGATTTTCGATCCATCGACATGGGGAAGCTTGTAGATGAAATGGGTACTTATAAGGGGAAATTATGACGCACAGAAAATATTTGAAGGATAAGAAAAAGATAGTGGTCAAGGTGGGCACCAGCCTTTTGGCCTATGGCAACGGAAAGATCAACTTGCAGCGCATGGAGAAGCTGGTAAGGGTGCTGGCGGACTTGCACAACGGTGGCAGGGAAGTGGTCCTGGTCTCCTCGGGTGCAGTAGGGGTAGGTGTGGGAATGATCGGTCTTGACAGCAAACCCGAAGATTTGGTACAAAAACAGGCCCTCGCGGCCATTGGTCAGGTGGGACTGATCAGGCTATACCAGAAGTTTTTCGATGAATACCACAAAACGGTGGCCCAGATCCTGCTCACCCGGGACGGGATCGAGAACCCTTTGCGCAGGAAAAATGCCAGAAATACAATACATCAGCTGATCGATATGGGGATCATTCCAGTGGTCAACGAGAATGACACAGTCATCACCGATGAGATAGAATTCGGGGATAACGATACCCTTTCGGCGGCGGTGGCTACCCTGATTCAGGCCGAGCTGCTGCTTATCCTGACCGATACCGACGGAGTGTATACAGCCGATCCGCACCTTCACCATTCCGCCCAGAAAGTCCGGAAGGTCATGAAGGCAAGCGACGACCTGAAAGATGTGGATGTAAACGGTTCCTCCTTGCTGGGTTCAGGGGGAATGGCCTCCAAGGTAGCTGCGGCAGAGCTTTGCCGTGAGCACAATGTGGATGTGGTGATTGCTGACGGAGCCGACCCTTCGGTCATCATGGAGGTGCTGGAGGGAAAGGACCTGGGAACCTTTTTCGTATCGGCTGCCACCAGTCAGTTGGCCAAATAGGTGGAAGTCCCGGGCATCGGGAATTACATAAACATGCAAGACAATGGATGAATTGATTATCATTGGGAAAAAAGCCAGGCTGGCCTCGGGTCAATTGGCCCACCTGACCAGCCACAATAAAAACAGGATCCTGCTCAGGGTAGCCGGATTGCTGGAAGAGGAAAGCGGTGCTTTACTGAAAGCCAATGCGGCAGACCTGGAACAGGCTGCCAGGATGAAACTGAAAGGGGCGATTGTGGAGCGACTGACTTTGTCGGAACCGAAGATCGCAGGCATTGCCGAGGGCTTGAGGCAGATAGCTCAGCTGGAAGACCCCATCGGTGAGATCGAAGAGATGAAAAAACGACCCAATGGCCTGCTGATCGGAAAGAAAAGGGTCCCCCTGGGCGTAGTGGGGGTCATTTATGAATCCAGGCCCAATGTGACGGCCGATGTGGCCGGACTGTGTTTAAAGACCGGAAATGTCTGCGTACTGCGGGGAGGGAAAGAGGCCTTTCGTTCCAACCGGGCCATCGTAAAACTGTTCCACAGGGCCATCGAGGAGGAAAGACTGGACCCCAACATGGTGCAGCTGGTGCAGGATACCACCAGGGAAAGTGCCGTGGCCATGATGCAGCTGAACGAATACCTGGATATTCTGATTCCCAGGGGAGGAGCCGGACTCATACAAACCGTGGTGGAAAACAGCAGGGTGCCCGTGATTGAAACCGGGGTGGGCAATTGCCATATTTATGTGGATGAGGCTGCAGACCTTCAGATGGCCATTTCCATCGTGTATAATGCCAAAACCCAGCGGCCGGGGGTGTGCAATGCGGCTGAGAGCCTGCTGGTGCATAAGGATGTGGCCAAGGTGGTTTTGCCCTCCATCGGAGCCAGCCTGATGGATGGAGGGGTGGAAATCCGGGGAGACAAGGCCACCTGCAAGCTGGTTCCCGGGGCGGTTCCGGCCAGTAAGGAGGATTGGGCCACCGAATACCTTGATCTGGTGATCAGTTCAAAGGTGGTGGCTTCTCTGGAGGAAGCTGTGGATCATATCAATATCCATGGATCGAAGCATTCCGAAAGCATCGTCACCGAGAACTACAGCCATGCCCAATACTTTCTCGACCGCGTCGATGCCGCCGCCGTTTATGTGAATGCCTCCACCCGTTTCACCGATGGTTTTGAATTTGGTTACGGAGCAGAAATCGGCATTAGCACACAGAAACTCCACGCCCGGGGTCCCATGGGACTCAAAGAGCTGACCACCAACAAATATGTGATCTATGGTTCCGGCCAGATCAGCGGCTGATGGAAAGGGTCTTAAGGACTTTAGGTGCTTTTCATTGTGCTCCAGGAAAACATCGAAAAGAAAGGCTGTATCGGTGGGTCCTCCTGAGGCCTCCGGATGAAACTGGGTGGAGAAAAAGGGCTTGCTCTGGTGCCTCATCCCTTCGTTGGTATCATCGTTCAGGTTGTTGAACAGGGGATCCCAGCCTTCGGGCAGGGTATCGTTGTTGATGGCAAAGCCATGGTTTTGTGAAGTGATATAGGCTTTATCGGTACCCAATTCCAGGACCGGCTGGTTGTGACTGCGGTGGCCATATTTCAGTTTGTAGGTGTCGGCACCAGCAGCCAGGGCCATCAGCTGGTTTCCCAGGCAGATGCCAAAAATGGGAATGTCGGCCTGGTAGGCTTTGGCCAGATGCTCAATGGTGATGCCGCACTGTTTGGGATCGCCCGGACCATTGGATATGAAGAGTCCGTCATATTCCTCCTGGCTGATGTCGTGGTCCCAGGGCACCCTGATCACAGTGGTATCCCGCTCAAGCAGGTATCGGATGATGTTGTATTTTACCCCGCAATCGATCAGCAGGATCCTGTATTTGCCCTTTCCGTATACCTTCTTTTCACCCACACTGACCTGGGCAACCAGGTTATCCAGGTTGGGATCGTAGGTTTCCGGTTCATTGTCCTCAAAAACCACCTTCCCGAGCATGGATCCTTTTTCACGTAATAATTTGGTGATCAGTCGGGTATCAACATCGAATATGCCCGGGATCTTGTGTTGCTTCAGCCAGTCGCCCAGGCTCCGCTCTGCGTTCCAGTGGGAGTAAACGGCCGAATAATCGGAGATCACCAGGGCCGAAATATGGAGCTGGTCCGATTCAAAGAACTTATACATCTCATGTTCCACATCTTCCCGGGGGACCCCGTAATTGCCCACAAGGGGATAGGTGAGTACCAACAATTGTCCTTTGTAGGAAGGGTCGGTCAGGCTCTCGGGATAACCGGTCATGGCTGTATTAAACACCACTTCTCCGGCCACGCTTCCTTCGTGTCCAAAGGATTTCCCTTCAAATCTGGATCCGTCCTCCAGAATCAGTGTAATGGGTTTGAACTCCATGGATTTCAGCTCTTATTGATCGATTCGATATTCAACAGGTTATTGATAATGCTTTCTGCCTGTTCAGGGGTAACCCGCTTGGCCACGATCTTCTTTTCCTGGTCAAGGACAAACAACTGCGGATAACTCTGCAGATTATACAGGGCACGGAATTCGTTGCTGTAGGGGCTCCAGCAATTGATCCATCCGAACAGCTGGTTTTCATTCACAAAATCGACCCACTCTTCTTTTCCTTCTATGGAATTGATCACGTGCACACTGATCACTTCCACGCCCTTGTCATGAAGCCTGTTATATACCTCATGCAGGGCCGGGGTGGATTTCTGACAGTGACCGCAATCGGCCTCCCAGAAATACAGGATGGTATATTTCGCCTTCACATCGTGGATCAGAAAATCCTGCCCGATATGGGGATCCTTCTTGATGGCCGTATCCTGGGCCGCCATGCCGAAATGTTCTTCGGGTACCCGGCGCATGATCAGGTTGGGAGCGGTCTGTCCGATCAGGGTGGGTTTGTTCTTGGCCAGGTTCTCCTTCAGGGTGCTGAGAAATTCCGGGCTGCTCCAGGTGGCATCGGGAATGTAATAGTATTCAGCGATATGGAAATAGACCCCATCCATTCCAATGAATTTGCTTTCCGCGAAATGGTTGAAAAGGGTGATGAGCATGTAGCGGTAAAGCTCTTCGTTTCCCCTGGACCCCTCAAGCAGGTAGTCCACAGCCACTATCAGGGAATCGGGGTGCTGGGGCACGGCCCGGGTGATATAGTTCTTGATTTTATCTTCGTAAAATGGCGTATGCAACAATCTGATATCGAATGGATCAAATCGATCAAAATAATGTTCCCGGTAATAGAAATACCTGATGGAATCATCGTGTCTTCTGTCGCCCGTCAGCATAGATTCGGGAGGGAAGGGCTCGCGGGTGGCATTGATAAAATCGGCCACAAACAAACCGGCATGTTCAGATCCGATGCGGTCCATGTAGGTTTCCATTTCGCTGTTCAGTTCTTTTTGCCTTTCAACTGCTTTCAGGGTATCGGCTGCCGTGGATTGGCTGTTCAGACTGTTTTGCACTTCCTGCAGTTCTTCTCTTTTTTGCTGGAGGTAATTCTTGTACTCCAGGAAGACACGGTTGTCCTCCGATCCCTGAAAAGTCACACTTTGGGGAAGCTTGTTCTTGTCAGCATTCACCTTTAATTCCTGATCATCGCCCAGCAGAAAATCAAAATAATGCTGAGGATCCATGTAGATGAGATAGAGTCCACCCGATAAGGCTTTTTTCGCTTCAAAAACACCCGCACCCCGGTGATCCAGGATGATCGTATCCTTGGGAACCATGCGGGAGGTAAAGTGTTCCCCCAGGATGAGCGTATCATTCGCAACGCCCTGAATTTCCACTTCAATGCGGTATCCCTGTGCCCAGACAGACGCTGTCCAACATAGGGTGCTTAGAAACAGGAGGAGCTTTCCTTTGGAGAATATCATCAAATGCTTCTTTTTTAGTGGGTCAAAGTTAATGATTCTATTTTAATAGATATTGTTCAAAGCCCATGCCAATCTACATCGAAAATCGTTAACTTGCTTGATATGTATACACTGCTTGAAGCTCAAAACCTCATTGAGAAACACATTCAAAACCTCGCGATTCCTGATACTCCTCAGGAGTTGTACGAACCTGTGAGTTATATCCTGTCCCTGGGAGGGAAGAGGATCAGGCCGGCCCTGGTGATCATGGCGTGTGATCTCTTTGAGGGTGATGTGGCCTCGGCCCTGAAACCTGCTGCAGCCATTGAAGTTTTCCACAATTTTACCCTGCTGCATGACGACATCATGGACCGTTCCGAGCTCAGAAGGGGAAAGCCCACGGTGCACATTAAATACAACGAGAATGTGGCCATCCTGTCGGGCGATGTGATGTCCATCCTGTCGAGCAGGCTCATGAACCAGGCCCCTGGTGTGGTGCTGAACCTGGTACATGAGGTGTTTACCAAAACTGCCATGCAGGTGTGCGAAGGGCAGCAGATGGATATGAATTTTGAGAAGCTGCTGACGGTCTCAGAAGAGGAATACCTGCACATGATCGAATTGAAAACGGCGGTGCTTATAGCTGCCAGCCTGAAAATCGGTGCCATATTGGGGGGCTCTTCCCAGCAGGATGCGGAGGACCTCTATGAATTTGGCAGGAACCTGGGTCTGGCCTTTCAGCTTCAGGACGATCTTTTGGATACCTATGGGGAACAGGCCCTGACCGGAAAGAAACCGGGAACCGATATCGTGGATAATAAAAAGACTTTCCTGATGATCCGCGCCATGGAGGCTTCCTCCCCCGCACAAAAGGAGGAACTCACACGCTGGCTCACCCATAAAGAGTTTGAACCCAGGGAAAAAGTTGCTGCAGTCACGGCCATTTTTGATGCACTTGACATTAAGAAAATTACCGAAAAGAAAATTCAGGACTTATACCATGCAGCCCTGGACAGCCTGGAAAATCTCAACCGGCCGGCAGAACGGAAGACTGAACTTCTGAATTTCGCCTCTTTCCTTATGACCCGAAACCGCTGATTCCCAGTTTTAAAAGTAATTCTTCCTGGCCAAAGGTCTGAAGGAGATTTTTCATTTCATCCATTTGAAACAGGACCTCATTGATCTCCCTCTGGATGGAAGATCTGTGATGGGCTTTCATGGCGTTAAAGTACTGAAGCTTGCTGCTCAGCGTGCTGTAGTGCTCCTGCAGGATCTCATTGGCCTTCTCTGGCTGGCCACACAGGTAGTAAGCCTCGATGATGCCTTCATGGTGGATGATTTCCCCGTCCCTTCCCGGCATGGTGATCCCTGTCACATACTGATCGAAGGGAAGCACCCTGGAGGGCGCCAGTGCCATGCAGCGGTCAAGCACTTCCACAGCACGTGTTGTGTCCCCCTCCTGAAGCAGCTCCAGGGCCAGACGCGTATAAAGGCTTCGGAAGCGAATGACCGAAAGGGTGCGAATGGTATAATAATCGAGCTGGACATCTTCAGCATTCATTCTGCCCCACTGGAACTGTTTCATCAAACGGTGATAGAGCGTATCGGTATCAATATCCCCCATCTCCAGGATGCTCTCATAGGGTGTCCGCACCGGGACCACCCTGTAGGCAAGCCCTTCGGTCCGGTAATACTCCTCCAGTCCCAGCGATCCGTCAAATCCACCTGCAGTGTAATATATGGGTCTTTCCCAACGATTGGTACCGAGAATATCCAGCTGTCCCAGGTTGTTTTTCAGGATCTGTCCGTTGCCTTGCAAAAGGATGGGAATTTCCCTGACAATCAGGTGGGCCTGGCCGGCAGGCACTGTTCCGCTGGAAACCACAGTGGCTGAATCTGCGGGCAGGATCAGTTTGTGGGTCGGGATAAAGTTAACATCCTTGCCATTGCGCAATTTCACTTTTGTCCTGGGATCATCACTCTTCATGAATCTGAGTATGTAATCCAGTGGAGCCCATTGTTCGTTTTCCCTTACAAAGATGCTGGTGCCCGGGATCTCTTCGTATCTGGACTGGGGGATGGTGAAAGGCAGGGGATCAGAATCATAATTCTTCCAGCGGGCCTGGTCGATGTACCAGTCCATATTGAAGAGCATCATGTTGACAATCCTGACATCTTCCCTGACTCCCTCCACATCCTGGACATACCACAGGGGGAAGGTATCATTATCTCCCACCGTGAAGAGGATGGCATCTTTGCTGCAGGAGTGCAGATAGTTGCTGGCAATATCCCGGGCAGTATATCTTCCCGACCTGTCATGGTCATCCCAGTTTTCCGCGGCCATCAGGGCAGGAACCCCCAAAAGGCTGACCACTACCGCCATGAGGGCCGAGGTGTTGGCGCCCACGTGCTTTTTCAGGAATTGGTAAATACCTGCTGCTCCCATTCCGATCCAGATACTGAAAGCATAGAAGGAACCCGCATAGGCATAGTCCCGCTCCCTGGGCTGATAGGGTGTCTGGTTGAGGTAGATCACAATGGCAATTCCTGTGAGTACAAAAAGGCTCATGACCACCCAGAAATCTTTGGCATTTTTGTTCTGGTGGTAATAAAGGCCCAACAGACCCAGCAGCAGGGAAACCCGCGTTCCCACGACCGTCTGGGCCAACA